>JBJTJB010000049.1:0-1670 GCA_046095245.1 Bacteroidota bacterium
GGCGAAGGCGATTGCGTACATCGATACCGTGATGGAATACCTCAATCCCCGGATCAACTATTGCCTCAGCCTCACCAGCACCGGCCTGAATACGCCGGAATATGTGCAGAATGGTTTGATTCTGGCTCCGAATCCGATGGACCAGGGAACGCTGATCAGCACCATTGGCAAAGAGGAAATTCGCTCCGTACATGTTTTCGATATCACCGGAAAGTGTGTGATTCAGCAAAACGGAATCGGCCTGGCCTCCTACCGCATAGATCGCGAGGGACTTGATGCAGGTGTTTACCTTGTACAAGTCGAAACCGCATTGGCGCGCTACAGCCAGCGCCTGGTTATTCGTTAAGTTTTACAGCAAGACCTGATTTGAAAGCCGCCGGCCTCCGGCGGCTGTCCTATTTTTAGGCCGCCGTTCACCATGCGTTTTATTCTTTCACTGGTTTTCATCCTCGGAGTCACAGCGACTCACCTGCCAGCACAAAAGGCGGTGACAACGTTCGGCATCCTCCTGCGACCTGGATTCCCAAGCTCGTATTTCAGAACCGGACCGATCAGCTTTTCGGATAGCACCACTAGCCATTCACTTGTTCAGGAATCGGGGTTGAGCTACGGAGGGGTGGTCCGCCACGAATTTGACAAGCGCTTCTCGGTGGAATCAGGCATCGTATACACCCGTCGCAATTACCGGTTCGATCTCTCAGACGGTGCCTATTCCGAAAAGGGCGAGTACAGGATCGTCGCCTATGAGATCCCAATGACCGGATTGGTGACCATTCAACTTGGAGAGGCTTTACACATGAGTGCCGGTCTTGGAGCATCAATCGACATTTATCCGTCCGATGTAGCCACCTCCGGGGATTACTACCTCCATTACAGTGCACGGAAACGAACAAGCAATCTGGCCCTGAATGCACAACTTGGTGCCGAATGGAGGTCACGAAAATCGGGATGGATTTACCTTGGCTTCTTATACCACCGATCAGCCAGTCCGACTTACACCACTCTTATTGAATACTATCCGAATGCGGACTTTGCTGGCGCTTATGCCACCCAGGGACGCACCGAATTACAGGGCGATTATTTCGGAGCCGAGCTACGCTATTACTTCCATCAATCACCCGAAAAGCGCGAAGAACGTAAACGAAACTCCCGCTGAATCAAAAGGCGAGTCCCTTGAGCCGCGTCTTTCCGGAGGAATCCCACATCAAGGCAGGTGCAGGCAACTTTACAACATCCAAAACCTTCAGGATGGTGCGCTGCCATTTCCGTTTCACCGGAATTCGTGACCAATACACGTCCGGTGCAAAGTAAAACTGCCGAAGGCGGTTTTCACCTTCGTACGCTCCCGTCATTCCAGATACACCGTATCCAAAAGCCAGGTTCAGCCAGGGGGGTGCACTTTTCCACAGGCCTGTACTTTTAACGTTAGCGGACAACCAATAGGTTTGCCCGTTGTAATCCTTGAGCACTTGCTCCGGAAGCCCGGACCCGAAAATGTCAGGATATTGTTTTGACACGGGGTCGTTGCGAAATGAAAACTTCATCAGAAAACGCTGCTCATTCCAGGCAAGCTCCTGTACCAGGAACACCGAGGCTCCCAGTGTATTTGATAAGACATCTCCCGGAGAAAACCCCCATTCAGCCGAATAGGCATCAAAAATCTCAACGGA
>JBJTJB010000050.1:0-4361 GCA_046095245.1 Bacteroidota bacterium
ATCGAAAGACCCTGTGAGGGAATTCGTGATTCCGGCACCGGACCAAACACCGCCCGCAGGCGATGCGAACGGGTTGAGTTGTGCAGGAATAAACTGATAACAGAACAAGGTGTCGTTTCCGGCATTCACCAGGGGTGGCTGCCGCACATATACTGTTCGCCTGAACGTATCGGTGCAGCCGAGTGAAGTGCTTAACACCTGGCTCACGGTGTATGTACCGCTTTGGGTATACGTGTGCGAAGCGGGATTCAAGGTGGACGTCGTGCCATCACCAAAATCCCAGCTGATACCGGAAATCACCGAGGTGGATGTATTGGTTACCGTAATCACATCACCAACACACACCGTGTCCTGCGTGAGGGAGAATCCGGCCACCGGCAGGGGCCATACGGTAATGGTTTGGTATGCGGTGTCGTAACTGCAACCGTTGTGCGCTTCCATCGACACCTGATAGGTTCCCGGTGAAGCGTACACATGTACAACACTGAATTGATTCGATACGTTTCCGTCACCGAAATTCCAGGTGTAGGTTGTGGCGCCTTGTGAGAAATTGGTGAAGGTTACGGTCAGCGGAGCACATCCCGATAAGGGGTTGGTATTGAAAAACGCCCGCACGGTATTCGGAAGCACTGTAATCGTATCGCGCAGCGTATCGCTTCCGCAGGCGTTGTAGGCGATCAATGAGATCACATAGGTCGAAATGGTCGAATCGGTGGTATAGACGTGAGGAGGAGGGAGCGAATCTGTGGAGAATGTTCCATCACCGAAATCCCAGAAATACGAGGTGGGTAAACCATAGCTGTTGTTACTGAAATCGATGGTGAGTGGTGAACAACCGCTGTTGACATTCACTCCGAAATAACTGGTTGGAGAAGGGTGTACCAGTACGGAATCAACAGCGTTCACACTTCCGCAGAGGTTGCCCACCGACAAAGTGATGTAATACGTGGTGTCGTTATACAAGCTGGCGATATAGGTTACCGGAGCCGGATCTTCGTCGGTGCTGGATTGTCCATTGCCAAAATCCCAGGTGTAAGCCGGACTGAACGACGTGCTGGTGTTGTTGAAGGTGACTGTCAGGGGTCCGCAACCTTCATCGGGAGCAAGCGTGAAGGACGGAGAAGGCGGCTCAACGACCTGCACCGTGCGGCGCACAGAATCGACACAGCCTTCGGCCGAGGTTACCACCAATACTATACTGTAGGTTCCCGTGGCTGCATACGTGATCTGCGGCGACTGTAAAACCGAGGTGATGCCATTGCCAAAATCCCAGAACCACGAAAACCCGCCGGTACTGTTGTTAAGCGGGCTGTAGGCCACATTGATGCACAGGATGGAGTCGATGCTGAAGCCGGGCACCGGTAGCGGAAACACCTCAAAACGGATGCTGTCGCGGTTGATACAGCCTGTGAGCGGACTGGTATAACTGTACACCAGGGTGTGTATACCGACGCCTGCAATCGCCGGATCGATTGTACCGGCAGCTGCGTTCACAATTCCCGGTCCGGACCAGGAGCCTCCTGCAGGACTGTATCCGCCGAGGTTGAAGGCGGCTACAGATATACAGGTATCGATATCGTTACCTGCTTGTACAACCGGTAGCGGATGTACGGTCACCAGGGTTGAATCGATGGTATAACAGTTACCCTGACCGTAGCTATAGTAAAGTGTAAAAGGGGTCGTTACACTCAAACCCTGAAAGGCCAAAGCCGGATCAAACAAACCGGTAGAAGCATTCACAATACCCGGTCCCGACCAGGTACCGCCTGCGGACGGGAAGAAACCACTAAGCGTGAAAGGAGGTGCATCCACACAAACGGTATCACCGGGTCCGGCATCGGCCGTTTGTGGCGAAACCACCGTGACGACAAGTGTATCCGACGAGGAACAACCATTGCCATCCGTGTAACTGTACACCAGGTTGTACGTACCTACACCTGCCGGGGTAAATACGCCATTCGCGCTGACTCCGGTTCCACTCCAGGTTCCGCTGTTGTTGTAATTTCCTGTGAAGCCCACCGGGACCGGCAGGTCACACAGTGTGGTATCGTTACCGGCGAAGACTGTCGGCAAGGCATTCACGGTAATGGCAATCGAGTCGAGGTTAGTACAGGTGTTCGCATCGGTGTAGGTGTACACGAGCCAATGCAATCCGGGACCGGCTGTACCCGGATCAAAACTATTTCCTGTAATACCGCTTCCTGTCCATACACCCCCGCCGGGCAGAGCGCTCAACAGAACAGAAGGCCGGTCCACGCAAATCGATTGGATGTTTCCTGCGAGGTTGATGGTTGGCAGGGGATGAACTGTGAGGACCAGCGTATCGGTACGCAGGCAGGTTCCGGTGCCGAAACTATAGATGAGGAGGAAAGATCCGCTGCTGCTTGGAGTAACAACTCCCGTTGTACTTACCCCTTGTCCGCTCCAGGTTCCTCCACCGGGATTTGGATTCAATTGAAATGTACCACTATTGATACACACCGCAGTATCGTTGCCTGCGAATACCGTGTTGGGGCTGGATACGGTTACACGCAGCGAGTCTATCGCATCACAGCCCGCGCCGGAAGTCACCGTGTAATACACCCAAAACACACCTGTTCCGGAAAGGGTCGGATCAAACGCGCCTGTTGCTGCATTCACAATTCCGGTACCTGACCAGGTTCCTCCCGCCGGACTGCTGCTTCCGCCCAGTTGTGCTAAAATCGGTTGAAGACAGAAACTGGTATCGTTGCCAGCATCAACAAAAGGCAAGGGGTTAACGGTAATCAGTACCGAATCCACATTGCTGCAGTTGTTGCCATCAGAAAATGTATAGTAGAGGTAATTGCTGCTGATGCCGGCAATCAGCGGGTCAAAAACGCCCGAGGGGTTTACACCGAGACCCGACCAGTTTCCTCCGGCGGGACTACCGTTGAGTTGCTGAAGTCCACCATCGATACAAAACGACTGGGGGTTCCCGGCATCCACTATCGGTAATGCGTATACGAGAACAGACAAGGAGTCCCTGCTTTGACAGGTGCCCGTGCCGCTGGTATATACCAGTGTAAATGTTCCGGGTCCTGTAAGTACGGGACTAAAACTATTGTTGTTTACGATGCCGACCGACCCCGTCCAGGTACCTCCTGTTGGCTGACCACTCAATGCAATTGCGGCCGCATTCACGCAAAGCGAATCATCGGGACCGGCAACGGCCAAAGTGGGAGAAGAGATGGTGACCTGCAGCGAATCCCTGTTGATGCAGCCATTGGAATCGGTAAACGTATAGAGATACGGATATATACCCGGAGTTAAAGGACCCAGATTGAGTGCACCTCCGGGTGTTATATTACTGCCACTCCATACACCCCCACCTGCGGTTACGGGGTTGAGTTGTACAATCAGATTCGTATCACAAAAACTTTGGTTGGGACCAACATCCACCACAGGCAGCAGATTGACCCGCACCGAAACACTTGCGCTGCTCGAACAACCGAATGTACTGTTACCTGTTACGGTGTATGTTGTATTGACAAGCGGGAAGGCCAACACATTCGGACCGGTACCGGCGCTGAGCCCCGTGGTGGGGGACCAAACAATAGTTGTGGCCTGGTTGGGAACATTGTTACTGCTTACGGATAGAGCGATGGTGTCGCCGATACAGATGGTATCGTTCGGGCTGAGGTTGAGAACCGGTAAGGGCAGCACCGTCATCAGGAGTGTATCACGGCTCAGGCAGGAGCCACTGCCGTAGGTATAAACCAAGGGAAAGACACCAACGGTAGAAGGAGTAAATGTTCCGTTTGGTGTAATCCCTGTACCGGACCAACTGCCGTTTGCCGGGCTTCCTTGCAATGTAATCGGAGGACTATTTAAACATAGGGTATCATCCACTCCTGCCACAGCAGGCGTGGGATTCACGACTGTGTACCGTGCGGTGTCAGAATTTCTACAACCGTTCGCATCGGTATAGCTGTAAATGAGCGACCAGGTGCCGACACCGACACCAGGAGTTGTCGGAGTGAATTGACCGTTAGAGACACCCGGCCCGCTCCAGGTTCCCCCCGGAGGAGTACCCACCAGGTTTACAGCAACATTCTGGTTACAGACCGTACTGTCGGGTCCTGCATACACGCTTGGTAAAGCCCACACAGTTAACGTAACACTTGCGCTGGAGGTACAACCGAAACTACTTGTTCCGGTTACGGTATAGCTCACCGTCCCGGAAACGGTGGGCTTGGCCCAAACACTGGCACCGGTACCGGAACTGAGTCCGCTTGTGGGCGACCATACATAAGATACAGCCTGGTAGGGATTGTTGCTACTTGAGGCAACAAGACGGGAGGAGTCGCCCAGGCAGAAGCTACTTGGGTTTGCGCTGACCG
>JBJTJB010000051.1:0-4309 GCA_046095245.1 Bacteroidota bacterium
CAACTGGGCATCTTCCCGAACAACATGATGGGCATATAGCTTCACTTTTTGCTGATCCTTGATTCGGCTGTAGGTGTGCAAGGAAATGTGAAGGAAAAATCCGACGCCGGCACAATCGATCGTGACCGTGGTGGGACTTAGTGCGGCTACCTGACCGTGAAAATAATCGTACATACCTGAGATTTGAGAGGTATCAGATGGTTACTGCATTTTTCTCGAATTCACCATTGGCTTTCCTGACCTGGGCATCCACCACAGCAATGGTGACCATGTTCACGATTTCGCGTACCGAAGAGCCGAGTTGCAGGATGTGAACCGGCTTTTTCATGCCAAGCAAAATGGGTCCTATCGCCTCTGCCCCTCCAACTGATTGCAACAACTTGTAGGCGATATTTCCCGCATCAAGATTGGGGAAAATGAGCGTATTCGCTCCGCGCTGAGCCAGGTCGCTGAACGGGTAATTATCGCGTAGTAACTGTGGGGTGAACGCGAAATTGGCCTGTATTTCACCGTCGACCAGCAAGTCGGGATGATGTGCGTGCAACATCTCCACCGCTTTGCGCATTTTGATGGCCGATTCGGTGTTGGACGAACCGAAATTGGAGTAGGATAAGAGCGCGATCCGGGGTTCGATGTTGAATTGCCGTACAGCCCTTGCCGTGAGAAGAGTGATTTCCACAATATCCTCCGCCGTAGGCTCGATGTTGATAGTGGTATCAGCAAAAAACATCGGACCATCCTTGGTAATCATGATGTACATCCCCGCAACCTTGTGCACGTTTTGCTGTGTGCCAATGATGCGCAAAGCAGGGCGGATCGTGTCGGCATAGTTGCGGGTAAGTCCGGAAATGAGGGCATCAGCCTCGCCGGTTTCGAGCATCATGGAGCCATAGTAACTACGCTCCTGCATGATTTTCCGGGCCTCGTAAAAGGTGAATCCGCGGCGTTTCCGCTTGTCAAAAAACAACTTTCCGAACGCCTCGAGTTTCCCCTGTTCTTCGCGGGGATCGATCACCTGCACACCGTCCAGGCGGAGGTTGTGTTCTTCGATCAGCGAGGCGATACGCTTGCGATTACCCAGCAAAATCGGAATTGCGATTCCCTCTTCGCGCACGATTTGAGCGGTCTTGAGGATCTTATAGGTATCGGCATCGGTGAACACGACGCGCTGTGGATTCTGCTTGGCCTTGTTGGTGATTACACGGATCAGTTTGTTATCAAGACCCAGGCGCTTACGCAACTCATTTTCGTAGGCGTCCCAATCGGCGATGGGTTGTTGTGCCACACCCGATTCGATGGCTGCACGGGCAACTGCCGGTGCAACGGTATAAATCAAGCGTGAATCGAGTGGCTTGGGAATGATGTATGTACGGCCGAACGTGATGTTTTTCTGGTTGTATGCCAGGTTGACCATTTCGGGAACCGGCTCCTTGGCCAGGCGGGCAATGGCTTTAACCGCTGCCAGCTTCATTTCCTCATTGATGCGCGTAGCCCGAACATCCAGGGCTCCACGGAAGATGAAGGGAAATCCGATTACATTATTCACCTGGTTGGGATAATCGGACCGACCTGTGGCCATGATGATATCCGGGCGGGCGGCCGTTGCTTCTTCGTAGGTGATTTCGGGATCCGGATTCGCCATCGCAAACACAATCGGATTCTCCGCCATCGTCAAGAGGTCCTTCCCTTTCAGGATATTTCCTTTGGATAACCCAATGAACACATCGGCATCTGCCAGCGCCTGTTCGAGGGTATTGATATCACGTTTGGTGGCGAACCGCGACTTGTTCTCATCGAGCCCCGAGCGATCACTGCGGATCACGCCGCTGCTGTCGAGCATGACGATGTTCTCGAGCCTGGCGCCAAGCGAAACAAAGAGAGTAGTACAGGAAATGGCTGAAGCACCCGCACCATTCACAACGATTCGAACCTGGTCAATCTGCTTTCCGGCCAATTCGAGGGCATTGATCAAGGCAGCTCCGGAAATGATGGCGGTACCAAGCTGGTCATCGTGAATTACAGGAATGTTCAACTCCTCCTTCAGGCGTCGTTCGATTTCGAAACACTCCGGCGCCTTGATGTCTTCCAGGTTGATTCCGCCGAACGTCGGGCTGATCGCTTTCACCGTAGTGACAAAGGCATCCACATCGGTTTGGTCGATTTCTATGTCGAACACATCGATGTCGGCGAAAATCTTGAAGAGTAAGCCCTTACCCTCCATGACCGGCTTGGACGCTTCTGCACCGATGTTGCCGAGGCCCAGCACAGCCGTGCCGTTGGAAATCACCGCAACAAGGTTTCCCTTGGCTGTATACTTGTACACACTTTCGGGATCTTTCTCGATTTCGAGGCAAGGGACTGCCACTCCGGGCGAGTAGGCCAGCGCAAGATCACGCTGGGTGCTGGTGGGTTTGCTCGGAACGACTTCTATTTTACCGGGGCGTCCGGATGCGTGGTAGTCGAGGGCTTCCTGTTGCTGATCAGGCATGTGTCTTCTAGTTGAGGATTTGGGATACGGGGGCAACGGATTGCCGAGGCAGCCGTATGGGGAAGGTGTTCAGGAATAGGCGCTGCTGCAGAAGCAGACAGATCAGCGGTGTGAAACCACCAACCTGCAGCTGTCTTTCAGACGGCCACCGTTGATGAACGAAACGATATAAACACCCGATTTCAAATCAGAGGTGTTCAGAACGAGAGCTCCGTGTTTTCCGGGAATGTCGAGCACCCTGACCATAGCACCGAGCATATTGTACACTACCAACTGATCCCTGGGATCGGCGGCCGGCAAGTTATAGTTAAATACCGTAAACGCGTCGGCCGGATTTTGCAGGGGCTTGGACAAGCCGTACTGCTGGTTGTTTTCTCCCAATGAGGTAGTGAAATTCCAGGCAAGGTCAACACCTACAGAATCGGAGGGATTGTCGGTGTCGAAAAAGCGGTAATGGATGGAGGTGTAACCGGGGTAGCCCATGGGTAAAATGGTGCCTTTAAAGGATGCATCCGTGGTATTGGCCAGAATGGTATCATTGCCCCCTGAAGCCGGGGTTCCGGGAGGGTAACATGCTGCTGTAGAGCCTGTTCCGAAACAAAAGAACTCCATGTGACCGGGAGCCAGAGTGTTTATACTGCGCTCCACGGTGACACGCTTCAAGGATGATGAAGTATTCGACAGGTCGACATGCGATTCAGATTGCGCACACAGGTCGGTGAGGTTGAGCACCGGGCTGTAATTGCTTAGGCTGAATGTTTGAGCCGATACGGAAAAACCGAGACCGAAGGATGCGATTATTAAACTTGCGGCGCGGAGTAGCGTAGTTTTTTTCATGCTGTTTAGGACTGTGTAGTCAATGAATCCGTAAAGGTACGGCATTCAGCCCATAAATTAAAACCAATGGCCCACGCTACCCGCTCATGGGAAGGCTAATCAGAACACTTTGCAAATCAAGGTACTGAAAGAAAACCAATACATGCTAGCGAACAGAGGCTGTGCTGTATATCTAACAGGATTGTTTACATTTGGAGTCCTCCAATAAGTCGGCACAAAAAAACGAGTCGCCGTACTGATTCGCCTAAAAACTACTACAACACATAACCAAACACCATGAAAAAACTCTTTACCCTTGCTCTCATGCTGGGAACGACCGCAGCCTTTGCACAGCTGCCGGTCGACACCACTGCGCAGTTGAAGAACGCCATTCTTGAAGAATTCACCGGAATCAACTGTGTATACTGTCCCGACGGACACAAAATCGCATCCCAGATCACAGCGGCAAACCCGGGTCGCGCATTTGCCGTGAACATCCACACGGGCGGCTTTGCCACGCCCAGTGCAGGCCAGCCCGATTTCCGCACAGCCGATGGCAATGCTATTGCCGCCATCCCGGGAATGGGAATCACCGGTTACCCCCAGGGAGCCGTGAGCCGTACATTTTACCCTACTACAGCCACAGCCTATGCCATGAGCCGTACTTCGTGGACTGCAGCCGTGAACAACATCCTGAACCAGCCTGCCTATGCCAACGTCGCCGGAGAAGCAACGCTTGACATCATCACCCGTGAGCTGAGCGTAAACATTGAGGTGTATTACACCGGCTCAAGTCCAATAGCCACCAACAAACTCACCGTGATGTTGCTGCAAAACAACATCAACGGACCGCAAACAGGTGCTACCAATTTCAATCCCACCATGGTGAATCCCGACGGAAGTTACCGTCACATGCACGCACTGCGCGACGTACTGACTACACCCACCACCGGTGCCAACATCGACACCACTACACAGGGCACATTGGTACAGCGTACAATCACC
>JBJTJB010000052.1:0-2770 GCA_046095245.1 Bacteroidota bacterium
TTTTCATATTGCCGGGTGAGTGCGTTCTTGGGCTCGGTCAGGATACGGCGCAATGCAGCCCTGTCCAACGGCATTAAATGCGTGATAACCGGCAATCGACCAATCAGTTCAGGAATCAATCCGAACGTTTTCAGATCAGCAGGACTTACATAGCGTACGACATTCTCCTGATCGACTTCGGATCCGTCCTTCTTACCGTATCCGATGGCGTTAGCCTGCAGGCGACGGCGGATGATCTTGTCGATGCCATCAAAGGCTCCTCCACACACGAACAGGATGTTCTGCGTATTGAGTGGAATAAGCTTTTGTTCGGGATGCTTGCGTCCGCCCTGGGGTGGAACATTCACCACCGAACTCTCGAGCATCTTCAACAATCCCTGCTGAACACCCTCACCTGAAACATCGCGGGTGATGGAAGGATTATCACCCTTGCGGGCGATCTTGTCAATCTCATCAATGAATATGATTCCGCGTTCCGCAGCAGCCACATCATAATCAGCAGCCTGAAGCAAACGCGCCAATACATGCTCAACGTCCTCTCCTACATAACCGGCTTCGGTCAATACAGTTGCATCGGCAATACAGAAAGGCACCTTCAGTAACTTGGCGATGGTACGTGCCAGCAGGGTTTTGCCCGTACCGGTTTCTCCGACCATGATGATGTTCGACTTTTCTAGCTCGACTTCATCCTTGCCCACCTTGGTTTTGTGGATGACCCGCTTGTAGTGGTTGTATACCGATACCGCCAGTACTTTCTTCGCATGGTCCTGGCCGATGACATACTCATCCAGAAACTTCCGGATTTCGGCAGGCTTCGGCAGGGTGAGCGGAGTTCCGATGCTGGACTTCAGCTTCTGGTCCGTTTCCTCACTGATAATCGTTTGCGCCTGTGCGACACATTGTTCACATATGTGACCACTGATGCCGGCAATCAGCACATTGGCCTGACTCTTGTCGCGGCCGCAGAAGGAACAAACGATATTATCCTGTTTTTGCTTCACGTATTGGCGTGTTATCGACTATAAAAAAGGGGCCGGCAGGAATTCCTCCTGCCGGTTTCCCTAGCGTTTATTTGGCTGCGTTTTTCGTCTTGAAGAGGACTTCATCGATCATACCGTAATCCTTGGCTTCCTGTGCAGTCATCCAGTAGTCACGATCGGAATCCTTCCAAACCTGCTCGTAATCCTTTCCGCTATGCTGGGAAATGATCTCGTAGAGCTCCTTCTTCAACTTCTGGATTTCGCGGGCTGTGATTTCGATATCCGAAGCCTGCCCTTCTGCACCGCCCATGGGCTGATGGATCATCACACGGCTATGCTTCAGCGCACTGCGCTTGCCACGTGTACCTGCGCACAACAGAACTGCAGCCATTGATGCGGCCATGCCGGTACAGACGATACCCACATCAGGCTGGATCCATTGCATGGTATCGTAAATACCCAGACCGGCATACACCGATCCGCCCGGGCTATTGATGTAAATGGTGATGTCGCGCTTGGCATCTGAACTTTCGAGGAAGAGCAGTTGGGCCTGAATGATATTGGCTACATAATCGTTGATGGGTACACCCAGGAAGATGATGCGGTCCATCATCAGTCGGGAGAACACGTCCATCTGGGCCACGTTCAGCTGACGCTCCTCGATGATGGTTGGTGAAATGTAATCAGCATGTACAGAACTGATGTACTGGTCAACGCCGAGGCTGCTCATTCCGCGGTGCTTGACCGCGTACTTGGTAAATTCTTTTCTGAAGTCCATGTGTTGAAGCGAGGTGTGAGTGTGTATAATCAGTGTTGATGGTGTTCGTGGTGGTGGCGGCTCATGATATCGGTGAATTCACTGTGGGTGACCGGGCGGGCCTGCTTGTTCACGACCCCGGAAAGGTATTCAAAAACCTTTCGTCCGCTCAGGTTCTCGATCACACGTTGTACCGACTCGGCATTGGATAAATACCGTTTCACCAGTTCCTGCAGCTTGTCGTCGGAGAGCATATGTGCCTGTCCGTAGCGCAGGTATTGGTCGATGATCATGTTTCGTGCATACCGCTCGACTTCATCCTGCTGGATCTCCATATTCTGGTCGGCATAGACCTTGTTTTCGATCAGCCTCCATTTCAGGTCACGGGCATACTGGTGGTATTCACGGGCCAGTTGTTCGTCGGTGATTTTCTCGTTGCTGTGTTTGAGCCAGCGCTTGAGGAATTCATCCGGGAGCTTCAGGTCTGCGGCGGCCAGAAGAACATCTTCCATCTCATGCCTAAGCGCATTTTCAGATTCGTATTTGTACCCCTGGGCGATTTCATCGCTGATCTTTTGACGGAACCCGGACTCGTCGCTGACAGTCCCTTCGCCGTACACCTGATCGAACAGGGCCTGCTCGAGGGCTGCAGGTTGCACCTTATTGATGCGTTCGAGGCTGAAGCGGAAGTCGCCGCTATGAGAGGAAAGGTCTCCTTCACGCAAACCGATCAGGTAACGGACTTCTTCATCGGAGGCAATATCAGCAACCGGATTGAAAACCACCTGGGCACCAATACCGATACCGATGAACCGCGCGTTAGCCTGCTGGTTGGTGATCTTGGACAGCAACATGAAGGCCTGGTTCTTCAATCCACCATCCTTGGGTTGGCCATCGGCATTGAGCTCCTCGATGGTTCCATACACAGAGCACTCACCATCCGTGGTTTCGGGACTTGTATAATTACCGAAACGACGCGAAAGCTTTTCCACTTCGGTGTTTACTGCAGCATCGTCAACAGAAATCTGATAAT
>JBJTJB010000053.1:0-9660 GCA_046095245.1 Bacteroidota bacterium
CGAACCGGCATCAGCGCTCGATCCTCGATCGGCAGAACTGGTTATGGATCTTGCCGATGAAATCATCCGCGAACGGAATCTGACAGCCCTGCTCGTAACCCATCAGTTGGAGGACTGCATCCGCTATGGAGACAGGGTCATACAAATGGAGCGCGGCCACATCATCCGTGATGCAAAAGGCGATGAAAAGAAGCACCTGGACATGCACACAGTCCGTTCCTGGTTTACGAAATCCTGAATATCAGAGGGTGGCAATCACCTTCAACTCGATGCCGATGGGCGTAGGAAGACAATTGATCTCCACTGTTGTCCGGCAAGGCTGGTTGTCTTTAAAATACTCAGCGTATATCCGGTTATAGGTTTTGAAATCGTCTTTCATGTTGGTCAGAAAAACGGTCACATCAACAATCTTATCCCAGCTACTTCCGGAATCCTCGAGGATGTAGCGGATATTTCGGAAAACAGAATGACACTGGGCTTCGATATCATACGAGAGGATATTGCCCTGCTCATCCAACTCTACGCCGGGAATTTTCTTGGTGCCGCGTTCACGGGGTCCGACACCTGACAAGAAAAGCAGATCGCCCACTCGACGTGCATGCGGATAGAGGCCAACAGGTTCAGGTGCTTTGGATGAATGGATGGGGGAATCAGACATGGTTTCAGAGAATGGGACAAAGGTATGATTCGAAAACCGAATCAATCAACCGTGAATACAGCATCGGTATCCCAGCGGGCTCTGACCAATACAGCAACAGGATGAATCCACACCTGTTCGGCGGCTCGATCAACGGCCAGTTGACCAGGAGTCCAACGGCCATCGGAATTCGTGTCGGCAATGAGCCGTAGGCGAATCGGACCCGGAGCAAGGTGAGCCAAATGCATCGTTGTATCGCCCGAAATTGAATACGCACGCATCACTTCATCGGCGGTGGTTAACAATTGAAGTATGCCCGGCCCTTTCCCCGACCACCCTTTCACCGTAAGGTCTATAGCGCCCAGTTCTTCCACCGCCGGTATACGAAAAGCCAATTCGATGGAATCGTTACGGGCACCAAAACGATCAATTATCTGGATTGGCATAAACCGGAGCCTGTAATTCCCAGACTGGGACCATCCTGCTCGTAGTTCAAGAATACCACGAAGGCTATCGGCTATGGTGAGCGCAGCAAAAAGACTGTCTCCTTTTTCCGCAATGACCAACACCGAGTCCTTTACCGATGCAAGTGGCCTACCACAAGTGATTCTCAGCGGAGCATGATCCCCCGCAAACAATGGAATTGCACTTACGTGCAAACGAATTCCGGAAGGCACATCCGTCATTCCGGAGGCTGCAGACAGACGCATTCTCAATGTATCGAAACAAAGGCCGGACTCTACCAACAAGAGGTTGAGGCTGTCCTGGTCTGTGAAAACATACACCGTATCCTTGCTTGAGGATGCATACCACATTGGCGGCAGGCGCTTATCAGCGGGGAGGAGTTGCAGGGATTCAACGGGGCGATTGAATGCCAGAACGGCCGCATGTCGATCGGAACGGGATGAACGGGTGAGTCGGGGCTTCACCGGCAGCTCGGCAGAACAACGTAAATCGACGATTGAATCCTGCGGAAGTGCCAGTATGCGTGGGAACTTTCCTATGGCTTCCACAGATGGATCATCGCATTGCAGGTCTCCATCCTTATCGGCAAGAGCAATGAGCCTGACAGGTAGTGAAGGCAATCCCTCCAGGATAAATTTTCCACTATCGCTGCATTGTGCAGCAAAATCGGGTGGCCGTTGAAAGACCAGCGAATCGTTCCATGCGGTATCGGCTAAAAATGCCAGTACCTCGGCTCCCTTCACAGGCTGCAATGTATACGCATCGCGAACCACTCCGGAAATGCGCAGGGTATCCAAAACGGCACCGGTCGAAAACCGGTAACTCAGCCCCTTTAGGACATTTGATTCGTTCACATCCGAAACCGACTGCCCCAGCGAGAGGATATAGGTGGTGTTTTCACGCAATGAATCCGGAATATCAACAGTAAGCCGGTTGCGCTCCGCCCGGGCACTGACGGGCTCTGCGGTTGGTGGTGACAAGCGTATCAACCCTCTTCCCTGAGCCAATTGAATGTTCTCGTCAAAATCGAAAACAATTCGCCCGGGTTTTACATTCAACGATGCGTTTTCGGGACTTACGCGCTGTAGCAGGGGAGCCTGGGTATCGCGAGGGCCACCCGTTGGCGTCACGCGGTTTGCGCATGCGCTAAACAGCAGGAGCGCTGCAAACAGTGTGTTTAATGGAAATCGCATCAAGAGAACAATCCGGAAATCAGTTTAACCACTTCTCCCAAACCAATGGCATCTTCATCCGAAAAGTCATTCAGCCGATCACTGTCGACATCCAGAACGGCGACTACACGGTCGTTTGCAAATACAGGCAACACGATCTCCGAACGGGATGCACTGCTACACGCAATGTGCCCTGGAAATGCATCAACATCGGGAACAATCAAAACGCGGGCTTCTTTCCAGGCCGATCCGCAAACGCCCCTGCCAAAAGCAATGCGTGTGCAGGCCACAGGCCCCTGAAAGGGACCGAGCACCAGTTCCTCCGCGCGAACCAGGTACATACCCACCCAGAAAAAACCCATGGCCTCCTTCAATGCAGCCATAAGGTTTGCCAGGTTGGCGGTACGATCGGTTTCCCCGGCAACCAGGGCTTTTAGCTGAGGCAATAGAAGTGCATATCGTTCCCTGCGGGTCAACTCCATTCCGGGTATTTGTAAACTCTCGGCCATCAGGCGCAAAGATAGTCGGGGCTCAGGCGCGGGCAAATGCGAGTGCTGCAATACTCACCCGAATTCCGGGCACCTGCTCCTGCAAGGTTTCCGCAACAGCCACCAGCGTGGATCCTGTCGTCACCACATCATCCACCAGAATTACGTGGAGGCCCTGCAGGAAATCCGGATCCTTCACTTGAAAGGCTTTTTCGACATTTCCCGCCCGATCGAAGCGTGTTTTACGGGTTTGTGAAGCCGTATTCCTGGACCTGCTGAGCAAATCGGTGCGGAGGGGGACCATCAAGGTCTGACTCAGGCCTTCCGCAATACAGGCCGACTGGTTGTATCCGCGCACCTTTTGCCGATGCGTGTGTAAAGGCACAGGCAGAATGAGATCAGCAGCCGAAAAACCCTCCGATTGAACCAACGCATGTCCATACAATTGGCCCAATCGCAGTCCGATTTCGGGCCGATTGGAATACTTCAACCGGTGCATGAGCCGCTGAATACGCCCCCCCTTGGTGAAATTGCAATAGGCAGTGGCCTGCTCTATCCTGGCTCTTCCGGCAAACTGACGAAACAGCGGGTTATCCCACCCATTCCGGAACCGGGCAAGGGGCAAACGCATCTGGCATGAGGTACAAATACAGGTTTCACCGCGAAGCAACTGATGGTCGCACGCAGCGCAGAGGTTGGGGAGGAAGAAATCGGCAACATCGCGCAGCAGCAGCAACAGGAACCTCAACATGGCACGAGGTTACACGAAAAAAATGAAGTAGGCCGTATGCACCCGTTTGTAAACGGATTAATCCGCTTCCGGCTCCTGCAAATCACTCCAGCGCTCGGGATCGGGCAACTTGCTGTGCGGATAGCGCTCGTAGTGCACTTGCTTTACAAGGCCCATCAAAGCGGCCCGCAGTTCGTCAATATTGGTGCGGCTTGTGGCTGAAATAAATACAGAAGGCTGACCACCGCGTCCGATCCACGTCCGCTTGAGCTCCGGCAATGACTGCTTCCTAGTTGCGGATTCATCTACATGCCAGTCCTCTTCGGCGATTTGCGGGAGGGCATCAATCTTATTGAAAACCATCAGCACAGGCTTATCGAGTACACCCAGCGATTGAAGGGTTTCATTCACGACATGGATCTGGTCTTCGAACTGTGGATGAGAAACGTCCACCACATGTACAAGAATATCGGCTTCCCGAACCTCATCAAGAGTCGACTTGAACGACTCCACGAGATCGTGGGGCAATTTCCGTATGAAGCCTACGGTATCGGATAACAGAAAAGGAATGCCATTCACCACAACTTTCCGTACGGTTGTGTCGAGTGTGGCGAACAACTTGTTTTCAGCAAAAACCTCGCTCTTGCTCAGCAGGTTCATGAGGGTGCTTTTCCCCACGTTGGTATACCCTACCAAGGCTACGCGAACCACTTCACCTCTTCGCTTCCGTTGTATACCGCTTTGCTTGTCGATTTCCGAAAGCCGCTCGCGCAAACGTGCCAGCTTGTCGCGAATGACACGACGATCGGTTTCGATTTCTGTTTCACCCGGACCCCGAAGGCCAATGCCGCCGCGTTGTTTTTCGAGGTGTGTCCACATCCGGGTAAGGCGTGGCAAGAGGTAGCGGTACTGGGCCAGTTCCACCTGCACCTTGGCTTGGGCTGTGCGGGCGCGACGGGCGAAAATATCAAGGATCAAGGTGGTACGGTCAAGCACGCGACAACCGATGATCTTTTCTATGTTGCGCAGTTGCGATGGAGAAAGCTCATCATCAAAAACAGCGATCTGGATGTTGTTGTTTTTTACAAATAAGATGATTTCTTCCATCTTACCCTTACCCACATAGGTCCTGACGTCGGGGTGATCGAGGCGCTGCGTGAACCGCTGCACCGTAATCCCACCGGCTGTTGTGGCCAGAAACTCCAACTCGTCGAGGTATTCCCGCACGCGCTCGGAATCCTGTTGACGGGTTATCAATCCGACCAGGACAACCCGCTCAGGCTGATTCGTCAGGTCAAGTGGCGTATGCGGCACGGCAAATCAGGCGTAAACGATACGCCACCCGGTCAATATGTAAAAACAAGGGTCAAGGAAGCTCATTAAAACCACCCTCGACCGGCACCGACTTCACGGAAGGGCCAGGGAATCGCAAGGAGGATGAGCAGGAGCCCCAGGCCAAACCAAAGGAATTGTGCACTGAACTTGCCGGCATCGGTACCGGCTTTTTTGGCTTTGATGTGGCCGATGGTAAGAAATGCGATGGCAAGAAGCATCATGCTCAGATGCTCAACGGCCCAAAAACGCATGGGGGCATTTTTCATGGCGGCGCCCATGTTAGCGATAGCAATTTGCACTTTTGGACTAATCATGTACAGAATCACACCGAATACCAATTGCAGGTGGGCGGTGATCATGGTAAACAAGGACAGCTTACGATCGCCAGGCCCGAACACCTTACCGCCCTTTCGGCCCATAAAGGCTTTGGCGAGAACGGCAATGAGGAGGAGCAATAAAACCCAGCGTAAGAGGCCGTGAAAATGGAGAAGTCCGGTGTACATGTCGTGATTCTTTGATGCAAGTATAATTCATTCAGGGTTCAATCCGATTCTGACATTGCTCCGACAGGTGTATGGAATTTCCGGCGCTCTGGCATCGTTGAACTGATAAACCCGATTTACCATGAAAAATCCAATGAACTCCTGGGATGACCCCTGTTCTCCCGCACGCCTCGACCTCGTTTTCGAACACCGCTTTCGCGACTACGGTGCATTCTCACTCCGCAAGAATTACTCCAAAAGCCTGAACATCGCCTTTGCCATCAGCCTCTCCGTAATGGCTGGCATCCCCATTCTTGTTTGGCTCCTCAAAGCCGACCCTTCGGTGACGGATATCGGGAAATTGACCCGCGAAGTGGTAGTTGAATTGAGCAATCCGGAAAAAACTGTGGTCCCCGAACCGTTGCGTGAAATACATCCAAGCACTCCGAAGCCCTCCGGGGGATTGAACTTCAGCAATCCACTCGTCCAAGATTCTGTGCAGAATGACAGCACGCCTACGCAGTCCGCCCTGAGCAGCAACAACATCAACGATGGCAAGGGTAAGAGCGACAGTTCAACCGTCCAAACCGGGTTCACGGAAACCGGAACCGGGACTGCCGGGTCAGGAAACGTCTTCATGCGTTCTGAAATCATGCCCGAATTCCCGGGAGGAGAGTCAGCTCTTTTCGCCTTTCTGGCCCGCGAAATCCACTACCCCCGCCTTGCGCGTGAAAATGGCATCAGCGGTACCGTTTACTTACGATTCGTGGTAGACCGTGAAGGCCATATCCGGGAGGTGGAATCATTGCGCGATATCGGTGGCGGGTGTGCAGACGAAGCCATACGGGTGGTGAAACGGATGCCACGCTGGAGCCCAGGGAAACAAAACGGACAAGAGGTGAATGTGCTCTTTCATCTACCGGTACGGTTCAGCCTCCGCTGATAAGCAATCCATCCGGGATGACAATCCCGTTGCGGGTCGTACTTTTGAGGCATGCGTAAAATTGTCCTGTTTATCCTGCTGCTGACATCAGCAGGCTTATTCCAATCGTGCAGCACCGGAAAAAAAAGTATCGGCGAAATCCGCACGCTTCCTGAATTGAACATAAATCCAGCAGACGAACCGGGTCCATACCGCGCCTCAGTCACCAAGGAACATGAAATCCTCCACACCGGACTCGATCTGAAACCGGACTGGGTGAAGAGGCGTATGGAAGGCACCGCAACCATCACACTCCGGCCTTGGTTCAGGTCCTGCGAACGCGTCAATCTCGATGCGCGCGGCATGATTATCAGCTCGGTTGAACTCCTCTACACCAGGGACACCGTTCCTGCGCGCTTTGTGTATCGGAACGATACGATTCAGGTCACCACGCCTTCCTTGGGAGCACGTGACACCTTCGGATTACGCATACGCTACACGGCCTGCCCCGAGGAACTGAAGGCATTGGGAGGAAGTTCGGCCATCAGCAGCGACAAAGGATTGTATTTTATCAACGCCGACGGAAAGGAGCCCGGGAAGCCCCGCCAACTGTGGACACAAGGAGAAACCCAATCCAACTCTGTCTGGTTCCCAACCATCGATGTGCCGAACCAGAAAATGCGGCAAGACATCCGCATCACAGTCGACACCTCACTGAAAACGCTCTCCAATGGACTTTTAATCTCAAGTGTTCCGAATGGAGATGGCACCCGCACGGATCACTGGAAACAGGATAAACCCCATGCCCCATACCTGGCCATGTTGGCTGTTGGACCCTTTGCGGTCATCCACGACCGTTGGGGATCGCTGGATGTGGACTATTACGTAGAACCGGCCTATGAACCTGTCGCCCGCCGTATTTTCGGAAACACCCCGGAAATGCTCAGTTTTTTTTCGAAACAACTTGGCGTAGACTATCCCTGGGAGAAATACCATCAGGTTGTAGTGCGGGATTTCGTAAGCGGGGCGATGGAAAACACCTCGGCAACGCTGCACGGCGAGTTCCTTCAACGTGATGCACGGGAACTGATCGATGGCAGCAACGAAGACGTCATCGCACACGAACTCTATCACCACTGGTTCGGTGACCTGGTCACCTGCGAATCCTGGTCGAACCTCCCCCTGAACGAATCCTTCGCCACCTACGGCGAATACCTGTGGAACGAATACAAGTATGGCCGTGAGATGGCCGACATCGGACTGCAGAGCGACCTCAATAGTTACCTGCGCGAATCACGAAATAAACAGGTTGACCTGATTCGCTTCCACTACGAAGACCGGGAGGACATGTTCGATCGCCATTCATATGCCAAAGGAGGAACCATCCTCCACTACCTGCGCAAATGCATCGGTGATCAGGCCTTTTTCGAAAGCCTGAAACGATACCTGAACGACAACCGCTTTCAACCTGCGGAAGTGCACCAGCTGAGGCTGGCCTTTGAAGCGGTAACAGGAGAGGATATGAACTGGTTTTTCAATGCCTGGTTTCTGGACAAGGGCCACCCCGAAGTGGAATTCAGCTACGGATGGGCAGATAGTAGCAAGACAGCCGTTTTACGGGTCCGGCAAAAACAGAACACGGCATCGACACCGCTTTACACCCTGCCACTAGACATTGACATCTATTTTGCGGACAAACCAACCAAGCGTGAACGGATTCGGGTTACGGAACGTGAGCAGGAGTTTCGTTTTGCATGCACAAGTAAACCGATCCTGATCAATGCCGATGCCGAGAAAAGCCTGCCGTGTATCAAAACCGACCTGCACACAAGCGAGGAATGGGTTGCTTTATACCGCAATGGACCGCTCTATCAAGACCGGTTTGATGCGTTGAGTGCATTGACCAAGAACATGAAAGGTGACGACATCGCTGCACCTGTAGTGCTGAATGCGCTGAAAGATCCGAACTGGAGGATCCGCATCCTGGCCATCGAACACACGGATGTGTTTGCCGGGACAGATAAAAACGATGAGGTAAAAAAGATGCTGTTCAGGCTGGCCTCGCGTGATTCCCTACCCGAGGTGCGTGAAACTGCGGTTGAAATCCTCTCAAAGCATTTTTCCGGCGATGAAATGGCGGTATTTTTCAGCAATGTGGCTAACGACAGCTCCTTTCGCGTTTGCGAGGCAGGATTGGAAGCACTGGCCAAAATCGACACCGCCGGTGCTCTCAAACTGTGTGCACAAAAAGAGATTGATACACACCGCAGGATGTTCGGCATCATAGCCGGCATTTACGCATCGATTGTAAGCGACCGCAATGCGGGGTATATGCTGAAGGCGTTTGAGCAAAGCTCGGGCAACAGCCGGTTTTCCATGTTGCAGAAGTACGGCCGGTTCATACGCCGTTGCAATGATGACGGTCAGGTTCTTGGTGCGCTCAAAGCAGTACAACCTTCTGCAACAGCACCCGGATGGATGGTTCGTATGGGCACGTTTCAGTTTTTCAAGGACGCAGGCGATTCGGCTACCGAAAAAGCGGAAGCCATGCGGAAAGCCGGACGAGCAAATGATGCCGCCCGCTGGGATGAAATTGCCAAAGCAGCATCCAAGTACCGCGACGAAATGCGTGCTGCCGAAAACAATCCCCGGCTGCAGCGTATGTTTCAAACCAGCTTGTGAGCACTCCGATGAGTGACCGATCATTTCCTTGCAAACGAGATTGCTTTTCGGGAATAGTCAGTTTTACTGTTCCCGGCGGAGCTGTTGTGATGATGGTATTGGCCACAGTTTCGCCTGAAGAAAGCCGTTTGAGCCTGATGGCTGCAGCCGTACTCATGCTTGCTCTAAGCGTGGGGTTTCTCCTGCTCGCGCCAAAGGGATATCTGATTCAACACGATGGGATTGCAGTGCAAAGAAGGGTCGGACTTAAGAAATTCCCTGCAAAAGATGTATTGGACATCCGAAGGATGGATGCTGCCGATACGAAAGGATTGATCAGGACTTTCGGGAACGGTGGACTTTTCGGGTATACAGGCCGTTATTACTCTCCGGCTATTGGTCAGCAAAGCTGGTATTGCAGCCGAAGAACAGGACTTGTCGTCATTCGGTTGAAACACGGAATCCCGGTGGTATTCAGTCCGGATGATCCGGAAGCCTTTGTAGAAGCTGCGAATGAAATGATCAGGACGGCATAAGGCGATTCCAGATCCAAACGCCGAGTAAAACCAGGAAATACACTTCCATGAGCCATGATTTTTTCCCTGCCAGGAAAAAATAAGAAAGGAAAACAGCCATTGGAATGACCAACAAGCCAACACGATAGGCTGCAGCGTCGGGAGCTACCCACAGGGTGAGCAATGTGAACGGCACCAGAATCAACAACAGTTGTTGAGCAACACGGGTTTTGGCCACATTCCGGTAGTAGTT
>JBJTJB010000054.1:0-1240 GCA_046095245.1 Bacteroidota bacterium
GTGTGGCTGTGTACTGGAGAATATCCTGGTACAGGACGGTCATGAACTCGGTACAGCCCAGTGATCCTCCCGGGTGACCGCTCTGCACGGCGTGTACCATGCGCAATATGTCCCTGCGGACCTGTGTTGCAAAGTCGCGGAGTTCAGCAAGTTCTTTCATGATGAAGTTGGATTGCTGCAAAGGTATTCGCCCGTAAAGGCATCGCGGCATGTTATGAACACAGGGGCTCGCTTTGTGGATAAAATATGCGCTTTTTGGTCGAATCCGATCGGCAGGGGTTCTGGCCCGTACCTCACCGTGAGGATTACCTTTGTCCCGAATGGAAATTTTCCCCGGTCAATCCCTGCTTATCGATGAATATGGTAAGGTTCGCCAGCTTGCTGTAGCCGAATGTTGCGGCCGCCCTGCAGCAGAGGTGATCGAACAGGAAATGCCCGGTTCCGATTATGTGGATGTTCTCGGTCGGCTGGAGCAAACCGATGAGATGCGAAAACTGATTGCCGATGGCCAGCCCTTTCCATCCGATGCGTATCCCGATTTAAGGGATTGCCTCAAGTTGCTTCGTGTACGCAATGCCATGCTGTCGGTTGGTCAGGTGCTGGAGATTCGTCGAATCCTGGAACGGACGGCCGTCATTCATGCTTTTTTTAAAACGCGTGCCGAGTTGTATCCATTGCTTGCGACTGTATTGTCGGGAAGTCTTTATGATGCAGATCTGTTGAAGTCCATTGATGTCGTGATGGACGAGGTAGGGGTTGTTCGAAGTTCCGCATCATCCGAGTTAGCCTCTATCCGAAAGCAACTTGGCCGTAAGCGTACCGAGGCAGAGCAGATTTATCAGGCCGCACTTTCGCGATACAGGAAAAGCGGATGGCTCAGCGATGCTCAGGAGAGCTGGCGTAACGGCAGGAGGGTGGTCTCCATTCTCGCCGAACAAAAACGAACGGCTAAGGGTATCATCCATGACATATCGGCTACCGGCAAAACCTGTTTCATCGAACCGGAAGAGGCCATCCCCTACAACAACCTGATCCAGTCTTTGGAAGAAGAGGAGCGCCAGGAGATCCTGCGGATTTTACGCGCCCTGAGTGATCAGCTGCGTCATCATCACGAAGCGATATCCCTGTACTTTGAGCAGAATGTCAGCTATGATCGCATTGCTGCAAAAGCGCGACTCGCGCTCAAAATGAGAGCAGCCTTGCCCTTTGTCGAGCCGCATCCAATGGTTCATCTATTGGA
>JBJTJB010000055.1:0-1324 GCA_046095245.1 Bacteroidota bacterium
GTCCGTAGTCGGGAGTCCCTGTGCCTTCCATGATGCCCGGAATTTCGCGGAATTGCCGGCGGACTTCATTGACCATGTCCATGGCAGCCTTTCCCACGGAATTCATGGCGAGTGCAGAAAATACAACCGGCACCATGCCACCAATGAAGAGGGCAGCCAGAACCTTGGCATCGAAAATATTGATCCCCTGGATTCCGGTGAAAGTGACATAGGCAGCAAAGAGCGCAAGTGCAGTAAGGGCCGCAGATGCAATGGCAAAGCCTTTTCCGATGGCTGCGGTGGTGTTACCGACCGAATCGAGGACGTCGGTCTTTTCACGGACATCCGAGGGTAGTTCGCTCATTTCGGCGATTCCACCTGCATTATCAGCAATGGGACCGAATGCGTCGATGGCTAGCTGCATGGCGGTGGTAGCCATCATGGCGGTGGCTGCAATCCCTACTCCGTAAAATCCGGCCAGGGCGTACGCTCCCCAAATGGCACCTGCAAAGAGGATTACCGGAAGAGCGGTAGACAACATGCCGGTACCCAAACCGGCGATGATGTTGGTGGCGGCACCTGTAGCGGACTTCTGTACGATAGAGAGTACGGGCTTCTTGCCAAGACCCGTGTAGAATTCAGTAATGTAGGAGATAGCACCGCCTACGAACATTCCGATGACCACCGCATAAAACACGTTCATGGCAGAAGGATACATGGTTTGGAATTCACCGGCGCTGAACGATTTCATCGTCAGTTCTGCAGGAAGCATCCAGTGGATCAGGAAGTAGGAGGCCACCAGTGCAATCAGGATGGATACCCAGTTTCCGCGGTTGAGCGCTGATTGTACCGTATCGGTATTGGCCACGGCGTTGTCTTTTACACTAACCAACCAGGATCCGATGATGGATGCGATGATACCTACACCTGCAATGGTGAGTGGGAGCAGAATGGGTCCGATACCACCGAACATGTCGTTGATACCGTTCATGTCGCGGATCACGTAGTTGCCCAACACCATGGAGGCAAGTACGGTGGCTACATACGAGCCGAACAGGTCAGCGCCCATACCGGCTACGTCACCAACGTTATCACCCACGTTGTCGGCAATGGTTGCCGGGTTGCGGGGATCGTCCTCCGGGATTCCGGCCTCTACTTTTCCGACCAAATCCGCACCAACGTCAGCTGCCTTGGTATAAATACCGCCGCCTACACGTGCAAACAGGGCAATGGATTCGGCACCTACCGAGAAACCGGCCAGCACTTCCAAAACCTGCGTCATGGCATCGGGTCCGCTCATGACTCCACCCATGAAGAATTTGTAAAACAG
The DNA here is from genome assembly GCA_046095245.1 of Bacteroidota bacterium. GTDB lineage: Bacteria > Bacteroidota > Bacteroidia > AKYH767-A > OLB10 > JAJTFW01. The sequence continues at coordinate 1,310 of JBJTJB010000055.1, forward strand.
GATGAAGAGCATGCT
>JBJTJB010000056.1:0-2411 GCA_046095245.1 Bacteroidota bacterium
CCTCCCTCCATCGTTGTGAATGCGTTGATCAATAGTACCAAGGCGGGCCTTACCGTAACGGCCAATGAAATTGAGACCCACTTTCTGGCCGGAGGAAATGTCAACAATGTTGTTAAGGCCCTTATTTCAGCCGATAAAGCCAATATTCCCCTCACCTTTAAAATGGCTACTGCGATCGACCTGGCCGGTCGTGATGTAGCTGATGCAGTTCAGCTTTCGGTCAATCCACGTGTAATTGATACACCTCCGGTTTCGGCGGTCGGAAAAAACGGTATTCAGCTTATCGTACGTGCCCGAGTGACGGTGAGAGCAAACATCAACCAATTGGTGGGTGGAGCCGGTGAGGAAACCATCCTGGCGCGCGTTGGAGAAGGAATCGTGACAACTATCGGTTCTGCAGAGGACCACAAGACTGTACTGGAGAACCCCGATCAGATTTCGAAGGTGGTATTAACCAAAGGCCTTGATGCAGGTACGGCTTTCGAAATCCTGTCAATTGATATTGCCGACATCGACGTGGGCGAGAATATCGGGGCTAAACTCCAGACCGAACAGGCCTCGGCCGACCTCAAAGTGGCTCAGGCAAAAGCCGAAGAGCGCAGAGCCATGGCTGTCGCTTTCGAACAGGAAATGCGTGCTAAAGCACAAGAAGCCCGCTCCAAGGTTATCGAGGCTGAGGCGCAGGTGCCGATGGCGATGGCGGAGGCCTTTCGTTCCGGCAACCTGGGTGTGATGGATTACTATCGGATGCAGAACATGCAAGCGGATACCTCCATGCGCGAAGCTATTGCCAAACCGGGTGGTGCAGCTGGCAATACCGAGAAAAAGTAAGTTGCCCCAGTGGGGTTCAAGATTCAGGCCTCCTTCACATAGTAGCCTTTTAAGGCTATGCCCATGTTCAAGGCAGTTAGCGACTTATTGACGACCCTCTTCACAAATCCCATGAGGGCATTGGAGCTGGTGAGTTTCCTGAGCTTCTCATCCGAGTCTGTGCCTTGACCACCACCAGCCAGTGAATGCTGAATGCGTGTAATACTGATTCCGGTCGACAGGAATTTGATGTTTTTGAATCCATGCCGGCAAACCGTTTTGTTCAGTGTTTTTCGGGTGTAATAGCTCAGGTGCTCAGGAAACGCGATGACATTGTAATCCGACTTCAACACATGGCGCATCAGGGAGTTGAAATTGGGAGTGGTGATGTACAACAATCCTCCGGAGCGAAGTTTTTGATGAATCGCCATTAGGTCTTCATTGGGGGTGTTGATGTGTTCAATCACTTCAAATGAGGTGACCACATCGAAAGAAAGACCTTCGAACGCCGTGGTTCCGATAGGACCATGAAAGGCATTAATCCCTTTTCGCTGCAGCAAGTCAACGGCCGTTTGTGAAAATTCTGTTCCGTACACCTCCCATCCCCTCTTGCGGGCCTCTTCTAAAAAATAGCCTCGCCCGCACCCTACATCCAAAATCCGGTTGACATTCCGGTAGGGTTCCATTTCATCGAGTAAGGTATTGTAGCTATCGATGGTCAATGAGGAGAGGGTGTCCTCTGTGTCGTAGGTATACACGCCATAGTGCGTTTCCAACTCAGCAGCTGTCGGAATCCGCTCCATGAACACCAGTCCGCACCCCTTGCACTCTACCAAGCCCTTCGATTCATAATAACCGCGCAATGGATGAATTACGGTGGAGCCGCATGTAATGCAGGTTTTATGAAGTTGCAGTATGATTTAAACCGCTTAGAATTTGTGCATTAATGAAAAATCTGTGAACCAAAAATAAAAGAAGTGTGTATCGATCTTGGTGTTTTGCTACTTTGTCTTGTCTCAACTGTTCAGAAAATTGGTGAGATCACTTTTTAGAAATTGAACTTTCTGTTGGTTCACCTAGCGTTGCAAAACCGATGCGGGGGCTATGCCCTGCCCTTCTTTTTCCGGCGCTTTGCCCATGCAAGCACGGCAAGCACACGTACGAAGGGAGTCGCGCTCACTGGTTCACCCAGCGTTGCAAAACCGATGCGGGGGCTATGCCCTGCCCTCCTTTTTCCGGCGCTTTGCCTATGCAAGCACGGCAAGTGCACGTACGGAGGGATTCGCGATCCCTGGTTCACCCAGCGTTGCAAAACCGATAAGGGGGCCCTGCCCTGCCCTTCTTTTTCCGGCGCTTTGCCTGTGCAAGCACAGCAAGCACCCCAAAAAGAAGAGGCCTCCTTTCGGAGGCCCCGCATCGGTTTTACCCGTGGTCCCGGAGGGATTCAAACCCCCAACCTTCTGATCCGTAGTCAGATGCTCTATTCAGTTAAGCTACGGAACCATTTCCCGTCAAACGGGATGCAAATGTACTGAAAATTCAAATCTATTTTTTGTGATCTTGTTTTGGTGTTTTTTCGCTCTGATAATATTACCTATTGT
>JBJTJB010000057.1:0-2821 GCA_046095245.1 Bacteroidota bacterium
GTATAGACCTGATCGGAGAACACGGGGCCTTTTACACAACCCGGTGAATTGCTGTCGTAGCAGTTGGCATCAAGCTGGTTGTAACGCACCACGTGGGTGATGGTCACCAGGCTATCGAGCATATCCACGATGGGATCGCGGAAGGACTCCGGCTGGTTTGCCCCGCTTGTTGGCTGGGCTGATGACGGAAGGGTCACAGCGCCAAGGCCGGCAATCAGGGTAAGAAGTCGAAGCAATTTCATGGGCAGGTTCAGTCGTTAGTGCGGGTGCTGATCGGAATGGCTTGCGAGGGGACTGAAATTACGTTCCCTAAGGCGCATTCCGGAAGCATTCCGGGATGAATTTTATCGGTAGGTATGTGGAAATCCGGGGTCCGGAATCTACATAACGCCCGAATGGGTGGTTACATTGCCCCGGGTTGAGAACGAAACCGATTGATAATCAAGGGTATTCTTCGGTTTTTATTCTTTTAGGGACGCGAAACGCAAATATACCAACTGTGGGTGAATATACGTGAACAATAGGTGAATTAGCCTCCGCCGGGGGCGATATCGCTTGATGTTCAGTCGGTTCGGTCGGTCTTAACCTGTCAATGCGGTACCTTTACCGCCTTACCCATGGCCATACACTACCTCCCGGCACCTTGTACCGAACAGGCGTTCAGCACGCTTTTGTCCACCCGGGATCTTGTGCTGGTGGATGCCTATGCCACCTGGTGCGAGCCGTGCAAAATGCTCGATGAAATCCTGGTGGAGCTGGAAGCGCGGATGAAGGAGGAAATCGAAATCCTCAAATTCGATGTGGATGAGCATGCCGACCTGGCTTCGGCCTTCGGTATACGCAGCGTACCTACGCTGATGGTTTTTCGCAAGGGAGAACTGTGCTGGCGTATGGCCGGATTTAAACTAGCCCACGAGTTGCAGGCCGAACTCGAACGGATTGCGGCCGGAAACTAAGCCGGCTTGCGTACAGGCCAGCCGCCTAAAAAGCGCCACATCAGTCCGAAATACCCCAAAATCACCAGTCCGGAAATCAGCCACCACTGCGATGGGTTGAGCGGATACAGCATTCGCGTCTGTTCTACCGAAACCCAGCACAGGGCGGCCGTGGCTACAATCAGTCCGAGACGGCGCAGGCTGTAGGGTATCGGATACACGGTTTGTCCTTTGAGCCACGACAATACCATCATACTGGCATAGCAAGCCAGGGTTGCCCAGGCCGCCCCGGTGTATCCCATAAGGGGTACCAGCCACAGGTTGAAGCTGAGGGTGATGAGGGCGCCCACCACCGATAGCCAGGCTCCGTAGGCGGTTTTCCCGCTGAGCTTATACCAAACGCTGAGGTTCAGGTACACGCCCAAACACAGGTTGGCGACCAGCAGGATGGGCACCACGTGGAGTCCGCTGTGGTAGGCTTCGCCGATGAAGAACCGGATGATGTCGAGGTAAAACATCACCCCTAAAAAAATCACACAACCGGTCAGCACGAAGTAATTCATGATCCGTGCGAAAAGCTCGCCGCTGTTCTCCTTGTGCTGTTGTGAAAAGTAAAAGGGCTCGGCTGCGTAGCGGAATGTCTGCACAAACAGGGTCATCAAAATACTGAGTTTGTAACAGGCACTGTAAATACCCAGTTCGCCCAGTGCATCGCTACCCGCCGGCAGCAGGTATTTCAGAACCGCCCGGTCCAGCGTTTCGTTGATCATTCCCGCAAAGCCGGCCACCATCAGTGGCATGGCATACAGCAGCATTTGGCGCAGCAAAGCCCAATCGAATTCAGGTCGCAGTCCCTTCCACTGGGGTAACAGGAGCAGCAACATCACTCCGCTCGAAACCAGGTTGGCCAGGAATACATACGAAGCGCCATCGTCCGAAACAGCTGCAGCCTGCACCGAGGGCAGGTACCACAGGAACCAGAGTGTGAGTCCGATGTTGACGGCGATTCCGGCCAGTTTGACCAGGGCGAAACGCAGGGCCCGGTTTTGCTGACGAAGTCGCGCAAAGGGAAGCGTGGTAAGTGTATCAAAGGCCAGAATCCAGGCGAACCAGCGCAGGTATTCGGGGTGCTTGGCGTAACCCATGGCCTGCGACAGGGGCGATGAGAACAACAGCAGCAGGAGCGTGAACAATGCGGTGCTGCACAACAACAGGAATTGCGCATTGCCATACACGTTTTCGTGGCGCTGCTTGCGGTTCACGAAATGGAAAAAGGCGGTTTCCATTCCGTAGCTGTAAATCACCATCAGGAAGGTTGCGTAAGCGTAAAACTCCGACACAACTCCGTATTCGGCCGGACTGAAAACCCGCGTATACAGCGGAACCAGCAGGTAATTGAGCAGGCGGCCAACAATGCTGCTGAGTCCGTAAATGGCCGTTTGTCCGGCGAGTGCGCGTAGCTGGCTCAAGGCTGATGTATCCCGAAAGGGATGATACAAAGCTAATGCTTCACCATGCTACCTCGAGCAGCACGGGGCAGTGGTCGGAATGTTTGGCCTCGGGAAGAATCACGCAACGCTTCAATTGGTTTTTCAGGTTCTCACTGGCCAGCAGGTAATCGATGCGCCAGCCGAGGTTCTTGGCACGGGCGTTGGCCCTGAAACTCCACCAGGTGTACTGGTGTGGTTCGGGGTTGAAGTGCCGGAAACTGTCAACGAATCCGCTGTGGAGGAAGCCGTCCATCCAGGCCCGCTCCTCGGGTAAAAATCCGCTCGACTTGGCATTGCTGACCGGGTTGTGGATGTCGATGGCGCGGTGGCTGATGTTGATGTCGCCACCGATGATGAGCTGCTTGCGCTCCTTGAGCAGGCTTGCGATGTAGGTAC
>JBJTJB010000058.1:0-3027 GCA_046095245.1 Bacteroidota bacterium
CGATATGGCTCAGGCGCTGGCGTTAAAAGACCAGTTCAGGGAAGCGATTGAACGGTACAAAACGGCTTTTGAATATTGCAAGCCCGACGCTTTCACCTATTACAACATCGGAGAATGCCACGAAAACCTGCGTGAATTCGAACAGGCTCGCTCCTACTACACCAAGGCTGTTAAGCTTACGCCCGAAATGTCGCAGGCTTGGTATGGCATCGGTGTCACCTACGAAGAGGAAGATCGCTGGTACGAGGCCGTGCATTACATCCGCAAGGCGCTCGAACTCGACGATCAAAACGGAGAATACTGGCTTGCCCTTGGCGATTGTGAATACCGGCTGAGCAACCTGACGGAAGCCGAGGAATGCTACCGCAAATCGGTTGATTACGACCCTGAATCGCCTGAATGCTGGATGGCATTTTCCGACCTATTGGCTGAAACGAACCGACCCTTCGAGGCCTCTGAACTGGTCAATGCCGGATTACTTTATCACAACGAAAACGAATTGCTCCGATTCAGGCAGGTATGCTACCTCTACCAGGCAGGCTACCTGGAAGAAGCATATCAAAAACTTGGAGAAGCGGTTCACGAGTTCCCCGGCGGTGCTGCCATGTTATTCGAACTTCAACCTTCACTGGAATCCGATCAGCGGATCCTCAGCATCATTCACCAAAACGGATACAAGGCATGACCATGAATTTCCCACTCAGCCACATTCCGTCCCGAGCGGAAAAACCCAGAAATTCCGGATTGACCATGGTCATGGACAAAGGCCTTAGCCTGCGCGAATGCGAAGACATGGTTGAGTCCTCCGGCGAATACATAGACATCGTAAAACTTGGTTTCGGCAGCTCACTCGTGACCTCCAAATTGGAACGCAAGCTGGCCTTCTTCCGTGAAGCGGGTATACCGGTTTATTTCGGCGGCACCTTGCTGGAAGCCTTCATCGTTCGCGGGCAATTCGAGGAGTACCTCCGCATGCTGGATCGTTACAATATGGAGTACGCCGAGATTTCCGACGGCTCCATTACCATGCCTCACCAGGAGAAATGCCACTACATACACCGCCTAAGCAAGCGTGTTACGGTTGTGAGCGAAGTTGGCAGCAAGGAAGAAGGCATACTGATCCGTCCGAACAAATGGATCGACATGATGAAGGCCGAACTGGAAGCCGGAGCCTGGAAAGTGATCGCAGAAGCCCGTGAAAGCGGAACTGTAGGTATTTACCGACCCAACGGGAAGGCCCATGTCGTTCTGATCAACAAAATCGTAGCGAAAATTCCCGCTGACAAGATTTTATGGGAGGCTCCGCAGAAATCGCAGCAGGCTTATTTTATCAAACACTTCGGCGCCAATGTGAATTTGGGCAATATCGCACCACACGAAGTGATTGCGCTGGAAACGCTTCGCCTCGGATTACGCAGTGACACCTTTTTCCTGCACCTGGACAAGGCCCTATTCAACCCGGAAGAACGACATCACGCCGCCGAACCCACCAAGGAACCTGCTACAAAATGAGCATCAAGGAAAAAACTGTTTTAGAACTAAAGGCCATGCAGGATGAGGGCCATGCCTTTCAACTGATCGATGTACGTGAGCCTCACGAACACGACTTGGCGAATCTGAACGGAGAACTCATTCCCTTGGGTACAGTCGTAAACGAAAAGGACAAGATCAGGCAGGACGTACCCGTCATTATACACTGCCGAAGTGGTGCGCGTAGTGCCGCAGCCATTTCAGAGTTGGAAAAACGATTCGGCTTTACCAACTTATACAACCTGAAGGGAGGCATCATGGCTTATGCCCGTGAAATTGATCCCTCCCTGACGGTCATGTAAGCCATGCTACACGAACTCATTGATTTCATTCTCCACATCAATGACCACCTGGCTGCTCTGGTGCAGGAGTACGGGTTGGCCGTTTACGGCATTTTGTTCCTCATCATTTTCGTAGAAACGGGTCTGGTGGTAATGCCATTTCTCCCCGGTGACTCGCTCCTGTTCGCCGCTGGAGCCTTGTGCGCCAACGAAGCCACGGGACTGAGCCTTGCGATCTTGATTCCCCTGTTGAGTTTCGCCGCGATTTTGGGCGACAATACCAATTATGCCGTAGGTCGTTACCTGGGACTTCGGGCAATGTCGATACAATTAAGAGGCAAAAGGATTGTAAAACAAAAATACCTCGACGACACCCATTCCTTTTTCGAAAAGCACGGGACGAAAGCCATCATCATGGCCAGGTTTGTTCCGATTGTGCGCACGTTCACACCCTTCGTAGCGGGACTGGGAAAAATGGATTACCGCGGTAAATTTCTGCCCTACGATATTTTCGGCGGCCTGCTTTGGATTAGCAGCATGTCGGTCGCCGGATATTTTTTCGGTCAGCTTCAGTGGGTAAAAGAACATTTCGAGGCGGTCGTCCTGCTTATCATTTTCATTTCCATCTTGCCCATGATCGTTGCTGCATTACGCGAAAAACTGGGTAACAACTGAGAATCCTGTTCATGCCACGTTTCGGATTGCTGGGAAAACACCTTGGACATTCCTTTTCGAAAGCCTGGTTCACAGCCAAGTTTGAGCGGGAAGGACTGGGTGATTTCAGTTACCATAACATTGAAGTAGACAGCCTGGATGGCCTTCGTGAGAAATTAATTGCAGAGGGCGTTGCAGGCTTCAATGTGACTGTCCCGTATAAACGCGCGCTGATACCCCTGCTTGATGCCATCGATCCGGTTGCACGACAAATCGGGGCGGTAAACACCGTAGTTATTGCTCCGGATGGACGCATGACGGGATACAATACCGATCACCGCGGGTTTGAAAAGACCTTGCGTCCCTTGCTGAAACCCTGGCATACCGCAGCACTCATTTTAGGTACAGGTGGCGCAGCGCGGGCGGTTGCCCATGTGCTGGACGAACTGATGATCGACTTCCGGTTTGTGTCACGAAATCCGGGTAACTGTCCTGAATGTGATGCATTGGATTACGCATCGCTCACCTCGAAAGATGTACGCAACGCGCCATTGGTTGTTAA
>JBJTJB010000059.1:0-5285 GCA_046095245.1 Bacteroidota bacterium
TCCGGGAATCACTAATGTTGACCGACGGAAGCCGATACAAGAAGTCCGCATACGGAACCATCTCCTATCTTCCGGCTACATTCGGGGCAGCATGCGCTTCCGTGGCAATCCGCGATCTTCTGGACGATGCAGGGCGATCCGCTCACGATAATGCCGGAACGAATTAAATCAAACCCCCAATAGCCCTACGCGCCAAAAAGCTATGCGATTCGAATTGCTGCACACGGACTCCGACACCAAGGCCAGAGCCGGAAAACTGGAGACGGCACATGGTGTGATTGAAACACCGATTTTCATGCCTGTTGGGACTGCCGGAACCGTTAAGGGGGTTCATCAACGCGAGTTGAAAAACGATATCGGTGCTCAGATCATTCTTGGAAACACCTATCACCTTTACCTGAGGCCAGGCACTCAAATTCTGGAAGAGGCGGGCGGACTGCATCGCTTCATGGGATGGGATGGGCCTATACTGACTGACAGTGGCGGATTCCAGGTTTTTTCGCTCAGCGACATCCGGAAAATCACAGAGGAAGGTGTTCGCTTCACTTCTCATATCGATGGGTCGAAGCATCTGTTCAGTCCCGAATCGGCAATAGATATTCAACGGAGTATCGGCGGAGATATCATCATGGCATTCGACGAATGCACCCCCTATCCGTGCGGCGAGCGCGAGGCGAGGAAATCGATGGAGCTGACACACCGTTGGCTCGAGCGTTGTTGCAATCACCTTGACCAGCAAAAGCCGAAGTATGGTTACGCACAGACCCTTTTTCCTATCGTACAGGGAAGCACCTTTCCTGAATTGAGGAAGCAAAGCGCTGAATTCATTGCGTCCATGAACCGGGAGGGAAATGCCATTGGCGGATTATCCGTTGGTGAGCCGGTAGAAGATATGTACGCGCTTACTGATCTGGTAACCGATATCCTGCCCCGCGAGAAACCGAGATACCTTATGGGTGTCGGGACACCGGCAAACATCCTGGAGGGAATTGCACGGGGCGTGGATATGTTTGATTGTGTGATGCCGACACGCAACGCACGAAATGGCATGCTGTTTACGGACGAGGGTATTATCAACATCCGGAACGAAAAGTGGAAGCATGATCTTCGTCCAATTGACCAGCATAGTCCTGCCTATGTAGATAATCAATACAGCAGGGCATACCTACGGCACCTACATGTATCGGGCGAAATGCTGGCAGCACAAATCGCAACGCTCCACAACCTGAGTTTCTATCTTCGTCTGGTGAAAGAAGCACGTGAACATATTCTTGCAGGCGATTTCGCAAGTTGGAAAAAAATAAAAGTGGAGGCGGTCAGTCGTCGTCTGTAGAATTTCCCGAACACACATGGGCATCAAGCACATCGACTGGTACATCATCCGGAAATTCCTGGGGACCTTCTTTTTTGCGCTCGCCCTGATCATCTCCATTGCCATCGTTTTCGACATCAGTGAAAAAATCGATGACTTTTTGGAGAAGAAGGCTCCCATTGAAGCGATTGTAGGCGACTATTACCTCAACTTCATTCCCTTCTTTGCAAACCTATTCAGTCCGCTTTTCGTGTTCATCTCGGTCATTTTCTTTACATCAAAAATGGCTGGTCAAACCGAGATTGTGGCCATCCTTGCCAGTGGGGTGAGTTTTCGCAGACTGATGGCACCCTATCTGGTCGCTGCATTGTTCATCGCTTTACTCTCGCTTTACCTGAACAACTTCGTGATTCCTCATGCCAATACCGACAGGATTGCATTTGAAACCACCTACATTAAAAATCCTTTCGTGTACAAGAACCGTCACGTGCATCGCCAAATTGCACCCGGTGAGTTCATTTACTTCGAGAGCTTCAACAACATCGATAAGGTCGGCTACCAGTTTTCGTATGAGCGTATCGAATTGGGTAAAATGAAGTACAAACTGCTGGCTGAACGCATTTTTTGGGACAGCCTGAAAAACACCTGGACACTTGAAAATTATTTCTGTCGCTCCATCGACTCGCTTCAGGAAGATATGCGCTCGGGCTTCAGGCTGGATACGACCTTGAATTTCCACCCATCGGAATTCAACCGAAGGACCAACTTCATCGAAACGATGGATACCCCGGAGTTAAACCGCTACATCGCACAGGAAGTCATGAGGGGATCGGAGGAAGTCCCGTTTTACCTTGTCGAAAAACACAAACGCATTTCTTACCCATTTGCGACATTCATCCTGACCATCATCGGAGTATCCCTTTCCAGTCGTAAAGTCCGGGGCGGTATCGGAGTACAAATCGGAGCAGGAATCCTGCTGAGTTTCACTTACATCATGTTCATGCAAGTCAGCCAAACCCTGGCTACCAACGGTGGAATGCCGGCTTGGCTTGCCGTATGGACTCCGAACCTGGTGTTCAGTGTGATCGCCTTTGTTCTATACCGGAAAGCCGAACGTTAGTCTGTTTTTCCTACTGAGCAGCAACAGCTTCTTCGTAAACGTGTAAGCGGTTATATAGTGTATCCCGCTCAACAGGGATACGCCCTGCTCCTTGAATCAATCCGATCAACTCCTGGGTGCTTAATGCAGGCGATTGCTCTTCCGATCCGGCCATGGTATAGATCCGGGTACTGTCGTCGATGGTTCCATCCAGGTCATCAACGCCGAAGGCCTGGGTAAGCTGTGCGGTTGATCGACCGATCATGGGCCAATAGGCTTTTACATGATCGAAATTATCCAGATATATCCGACCGATCGCGTACATCTTCAAGTCATCGATCAGGGTTGTTTCGCCGATCGAAGACAGGTCATTGTCTTTGTTGCGAAACTTCAACGGGATGAACGTTTGAAAGCCACCGGTCCGGTCCTGGAGATCGCGTAGCCTGCGCATGTGATCGACACGATGTGCAGGAGTTTCGATATGACCATACAACACGGTTGCGTTACTTCTCAACCCCTCTGAATGGACAGCCTCGTGGATTTCAAGCCAGCGGTCCGCATCGCATTTATCAGCACAGATTTTCTCCCTGACCTCAGCGGCAAAAATCTCAGCCCCCCCACCGGGAATGGAGTCAAGGCCATGCTCCTTTAAAAAACGAACGCCCTCCACAGCACTTTTGTGGGCTTTCCGGAACATGTAATCCAATTCAACGGCTGTGAATGCCTTGATGTGCAATTCGGGGCGATGGGCCTTGATGGCCTTCAACAACTCCGCAAAAAACACCAGATCCATTTTTGGATGGACACCACCAACGATGTGAACCTCGGTGATCGGCTGTCCGTCGTATGCCTTGACTTTGTCCAACATCTCCCTGGCCGTCAATTCCCAGCCGTCTTCACGGTGTTTGTATTCGCGGGAATATGAACAGAAATTACAGGTAAACACACAGACATTGGTCGGTTCTATGTGGAAGTTGCGGTTGAAGAACGTGAAATTTCCGTTTTTCTGTTCACGCACATGATTGGCCAGGATCCCGCATGCGGAAAGTCCGGCCTCTTCAAAAAGAAAAAGTGCATCTTCATCAGAAATCCTGGAACCGGCAAATACTTTTTCGGCTATCCGTTCCAGTTCCGGCCCCTGACCTTTCAATAACATACTGGCTAGTGTATCCATTACTCGCAGTTTCCGGTCGAAGCCGGCATATTTTCATCTTCATGCACAACAAACCGAACGGCCTCCGTGTTTACTTCTCCTGCAATAACGAGAAGATATACCCCCTTGGACAATCCACCCGTAGCGACGGAAAGTGTATCGCCAGGCCTCACCAACTGATCTTTTGACCACACAACACGTCCGGATACATCAATCAACTGGACCTGGGATGCCTGGGCCCGTTGTAAACCCGTTTTCACACATACGGTTCCACCGGAATACACCGGGTTGGGGTAAGCCAGTAACTCATTCTCAGGACAATTTTCATTAGGCAGGGAACCAAGTGTAAAAGCGACAGAACGATAGTTGTTCGTGGATTGATCATCCTGTTCAGCAAGTCTGAATTCCATCACCTGAATACCGTCCGCAGCGCCCACTGGTGATAGCGAGACCGTTACTGCCTCACCCGGTGCCAACGTGCCGCTCCACATCTCGGATTGCTGAACACTTCCCGGGAATCCATACCTGATCCTTGCGGCGTAAACCGTATCACTGCCGTTATTCCGTAATCGGATCTCAGGGGAAAGACACCTGTATAACGTCGATTGAACGGGTGCCACTACTGAATCAATCTCTATGTCGTGTACATACGGCATGGGCAATACGGATCCGGATGAATTCCGTATCGACAATCTGAAATTGTCCAAAACGCTTTGCATGCGAATCATCTGACTATCGGTAAAAAATTGCATGCAACCATCGTCGGTATAATCCATGTAATTCATGAACATGATGCCCGGTGATACAGGACTGCAAGCGTCCGTGTAGGGGAATGTCCGGCAGCGGAACGTAGGCTTTTCCTGCTTTGGGGTGTCGTCAACCAAATCGTTTCCGCAAAACGCATCCCCCCAAATGTGAATCAGCGATAGCCAATGACCAATTTCGTGGGTTGCGGTACGACCGATATCGTAGGGCGGCTTCACAGTTCCTTTCCTACCGAAAGCCTGGTAATCGATTACAATCCCGTCCTGGCTCCCGGATGAGCCCGGAAAGCTGGAAAATCCGAGTGCGTTCCCTTCGAGGTTGCAGACCCAGATGTTCAGATAATCGGTAAAAGGCCATGGGGCATGGCCCCCTGTTGCATCTTGAAAAATAGAAGGGTCCAGCACCTGAAAATCCGGCCTTGGAGTGTAGATGCGGAGGATACCATTGGTGGGCATGCCTGAGGGGTCTCTGCGGGCAAGCACAAAACGAATACCACTATCACGGGTCTTGGGCTTCCAAACATCGGGGACCGATGTTGCCGATGGATTCAGAAATGCGTAATCTTCATTGAGTACATCCAATTGGGAAACGATCTGTTCATCAGTAATATTCTGTTCGGCCGTGTTGTACAATACATGAACCACCACCGGTATCGTGATTGAACCGGGATTGGATGATGATGTGCGCACTGGGCGGGTCATTCCTGCAGCTTCAATGGCAGTGGCATAGCCCGGTTGGGTCAGCAAACGATACCGGTGTACTTGATCCGTCCGACAACGACCCTGATCCTCCTGCGCTTGTATGGCAAATGGAATCAGGAAAAATGACAAGCAAACGCAGTAAATGAACCGAATGGCTTTCAACTTATTCAAGTGTTTTGTTGTGAAACGCTCACCCCTGTACCGGAACTACTGAACTCGATTAATGAATGACCTGGAAACGCTAGGCACGGTAAA
>JBJTJB010000060.1:0-1997 GCA_046095245.1 Bacteroidota bacterium
TTCTCAGCGGATGCAGAATCCGCAATCAGATCCCAGAAGGCAGAACTCTCCTGGATGCGTCGTGTGATCTTCCGTAAATCGGAACTGATTACCAGTACGTTTTCGTTGGTGGTGTTCAATGTGCGCATCATCTCGTCTGTCGCTATAACAACCACCGACCGAAGCGTATCTCCGGCCTCGACATAGGGGGAGCTTGCATCAGGGGTCGTAAGGTTGATCAACTTATTTCCCATGAGCCCGTCGGAACCTATGTCAGCCATGGAATTCTTCCGTACATAACGCATCGCATCTTCCCGGATGATCATCTCAACCACAACCACGGAGTCATTGATGATACTGACTTCTTTAACGGTCCCAATCGCAATGCCGGCAAATCGCACATTGTTGCCCTGCAGCAGTCCGTTGACATGGTTAAAGGTGACATAGACTGAAATCGTTTTGTTGAACAGGTTCTTTTTGCTGCCAACGATATAGAGGGTCGCGATTAATAAAGCGGTTCCCAAGGCCACAAAGGCGCCCAGTTTAATATGATTAGAGGTCTGCTTCATGCCGAGTGAAAGAATGGGTGAACAATGGAGTCTTCTGATGTCGAAAGTTCCTGGTAGGAGCCTTGAGCGTGGCAAATCCCTTCGGAAAGTACAAGAATACGGTCAGCGACAATCCGCGTACAATACATGTCGTGGGTGATGATGATGGATGATGTTCCGTATTGTTGCCTGATATCGACGATTAGTTTGCTGATTTCTCGACCCGTAACTGGATCCAAACCGGTGGTGGGTTCATCGTACAGGATGATGTCCGGTTTAAGGACCAGGGTGCGGGCAAGACCTATACGTTTGCGCATGCCGCCGGAAAGTTCAGACGGCATGAGATCAACAGCATGACGCAATCCGACGCTTTCGAGTACTTCCAAAACGAGGCGGTCGATTTCTGTTCTGCTCATCCCTTTGCCGTGCCGCCGCAACGGGAATTCGAGATTTTCCCGAACCGTCATTGAATCGTACAGCGCCGAACTCTGGAACAGAAAACCGATTTTGACACGAATGGCGTCAAGGCCTTCCTGATTCAAATCCGATACCTCCTGCCCGAATACGGTAATGCTTCCTGAGTCAATGGGTATTAGCCCGACAATGCACTTGATAAGCACTGATTTGCCGGAGCCTGATTTACCCAAAACAACCAGATTTTCTCCTTTATGAAGTTCGAGGTTGAATCCGCGTAAAACAGCGTTTTTTCCGAATGATTTGTAAAGGTCATGCGTTCGGATTACAACTGGTCCGGAGGAATGTGCGTCAAGCTGTTTATCGCTCATGTCAAACCGAGAATGTCGGCGATCTGAACCGCCACGAGATCGATGATAAACACCAGCAATGAGGAGACAACAACGGCAGAGTTAGCCGCAATGCCGACCCCTTCGGTTCCTTTGTCCGAATGGTAACCCTTAAAACAACCTACAATTCCGATTGCAAAGCCAAAAAAATAGGTTTTTACAAATGCCGGAAGCACATCACCATACACCAGGGAATTGAAAACACTGTTGTAGTATAACTCCAGGCTGACCACATCTTTGATATTGACACCCACATAAGAGGCGTAGAGGCTGATGAAATCGGCAACAACAACAAGGACCGGAAGCATGAGGGTACAGGCCATTACCCGTGTAACAACCAGGAATTTGAACGGATTCGTTCCGGAAACTTCCATGGCGTCGATTTGCTCCGTAACGCGCATGGACCCCAGTTCTGCACCAATACTTGAACCGACCTTCCCGGCGCAGATGAGCGCAGTGATCACCGGGCCGATTTCTCGGATGACCGATAAGGCCACCATAGAAGGCAGATAGGACTCTGCACCGAACTCTTCCAGGGTTGGTCGCGATTGTACCGTGAGAACGAGTCCCATGATGAACGCTGTGATTCCGACCAGCGGCAATGTCCGGTAACCGATGATGTAGCACTGCCGAAGCAATTCGGCCCACTCATAGCGGGGGCGAAATC
>JBJTJB010000061.1:0-1935 GCA_046095245.1 Bacteroidota bacterium
CAATAGAACGGAATGAAATGAGCACTGCCAGTTCGTTCACGACCAGAACCGATATCGGATACCTGGTTGATCAGCAGGGACGCATCGATTTACCGCTCATCGGGAAGATTAAAGTTGGCGGACTCAGCACGTTCACGGCAAAAGACACATTAACCCGACGACTCGAACAATTCCTGCAGTCCCCATCCGTCCGTATCTATGTACAGAATTTCAAAGTCACGATTCTCGGCGAGGTGAACCGCCCCGGCGTCTACACGGTCACGAACGAAAAGATAAACGTGATTGAAGCGATTGGCCTTGCCGGTGACCTGAACATTTTCGCCAACCGCAAGAACATCACGCTGATCCGTGAAGATGAAAACGGAAAACAATTCATCCCCATTGACCTCACCAAAAGAGACCTGTTCAAATCACCCTATTTCCAGTTGAAATCCGGCGATATCGTTTACGCAGAACCCGTTTCAGGCAGGGTTGCTCAAAGTGATAACTTCTATCGTGTCACGCCACTCATCATCAGTACTCTCACGCTCATTGCCGTATTGGCCACACGCCTGATCGGCACCAACTGATCATCATGTCAGAACAATCCTCACAAGCTGGAAATCCGTACCAGAGTCCTCAACAGGCAATCGGGGGCGGTGAAACGCAAAACCAGCTGAATCTGAAACTTCTCATCGGGAAGTTCATCTTCCGGTATTGGTATCTCTACGTCTACACCATTACGCTGGGACTATTAACCGCGTATTTCTACAACTGGTATGCAACGCCGGTATACTTCACCTCTTGCTCCGTCCTAATCAAGGATGACAAGCAGAAGCACAATTCAAACGACCTGATTGCGCAATTGAATGAATTCAATACGGAAGGAGGCATCGAAACGGAAATCGGCATCATCCGGTCTCGCCAGCTGATCTACAAAACGCTTGAGTCACTGGATTTCGCCAAAAGCTATTTCCTAAAAGGAGAGATCAAGACGTCGGAAATGTACAAGGAGTCACCCATCAAACTGATGGAGGACACCTTATATCCCATCGCATACAGTACCGGACTCAGCCTTGAGATCATCGATGACAGGAAATTCAAGATCCGCTACAACCACCCCACCGGACCTCAAACCGGATACCACCTGTTCGGGAAGCGTGTCATCAGTAAATTGGGCGTATTCCGCATCGAGAAGACAGACAAGTTTAAAGATGATGTTTATCGGAAACCCGAATACACAAAACGTAAAATTCTGATTCGCTTTCAGGGACTCGATAACCTGACTGACCAATACCAGGCCATGCTTAAGGTGGATAAGGTCAGCAAGGCTTCCACCATCCTTCAGGCAAGTGTACAGGGCCCTGTACCGAAGAAGAACGAAGATTTCCTGAACAGACTATTCGAGCTGTACATTGGCAAAGGCATTGAATTGAAAAACGAATATGCCGTCAACACCCTGCGCTTCATCGATGAGCAAGTAAACCTTCTTACCCAGGACATCGATGCCAACGAAGCGAATGTGGAACGCTTCAGGATTACACGTGGCATCACCGACCTTGACGTAGAAGCGACCTCCTATCTCGAAAGCGTCAAAAATTTCGATGCCAAAATCTCAGAACTTCAGGTACAGGTTTCATTTCTGAATTACCTTGAAAAATATGTTGCCGATGGCCGCGAGATGTCGGGTAATATCTCCCCTGGAAGTATTCTAGTGAACGACCCTCTGCTCACCAACCTTATCCTCCGGATCAACGAACTTGAGAATAAACGTAAGTCACAGTCGGTTCTTGCCAAACAAGACAACCCCTTGCTGGTCGGCATCAACATCGAGCTGCAGAATACCAAGGCTTCACTGCTGGAAAACATCCGTAGTTTGAGGGCCGGTTTGAACTCATCACTCCGGGAGGCTATGACCCAAAAGGAGAGTGTGCAGGGAAAACTGCGGCTCTTGCC
>JBJTJB010000062.1:0-3300 GCA_046095245.1 Bacteroidota bacterium
TCGCCATGGAAGGTGAACGCGTCGCCTGCGGAACGGCCCATCCCGATAACGTAGCTCCCTGCCTGATGGGCGGTATTGTGTTATGCCACCACAGCGGCATTTTGCAGCCCTTGCCGGTTCCGGCCGGTTTATATGCGGCAGTGCTTCATCCGCACGTGGAGGTCCTCACCCGCGACAGCCGGGCCGTGCTGCCGAAGTCGGTTCCTTTGCGGACCGCCATACGCCAATGGTCGAATACGGCACTTCTCACGGCCGCACTCTACGAAAGTGATGCAGAGCTCATCCGTGCTGCTGCCGTCGATTTCGTGGCTGAACCTGCTCGGAAAAAACTGATTCCTCACTTCGATGCCATTCGTGATGCTGCGATGCAAGAGGCTCTGGCCTGCAGTATCAGTGGCAGCGGACCTTCGGTCTTTGCCCTGGCTTTAGGAAATGACGCTGCAGAGCGCATCGGGCGCGCCATGCGTTCGGTATGCCGCAGGAACAAGCTTCCTGCCGATCTCTATGTTTCACCTGTCAATACAGGCGGTGTACGCCTGATCCGCTGATATGCGATTCTACTCCACCCGAAATCCATCAATCACCTTTGATCCTGCAATGGCAATCCTCCGGAGCCTTCCCGAGGACAACGGTCTCTTCATGCCCGAGCGGATTCCGCTCATGCCCGAAGGGTTTTTTGCGGATATACGTAGCATGCAATTGCCGGAAATCGCTTATGAGGTTGCGGTACGTTATTTCTCGCCTGAAATCCCGGCAGAGGTCATCCGTACAATTGTGGATGATGCAGTGAACTTTCCCGTTCCGGTCAAGCACATCCACGCTGATACCCATGTATTGGAATTATTTCATGGACCTACCCTTGCCTTCAAGGACATGGGCGCACGGTTCATGGCGCGGCTCATGTCGTGGCTCAACCGGAATGAAGCGGAAAAACTCACCGTGCTTGTGGCTACCAGTGGGGATACAGGCAGTGCGGTGGCAAGTGGGTTTTATGGTGTGGAGGGGATTGAGGTTGTCATTCTTTACCCTTCCGGAAAAGTGAGTCCCTTGCAGGAGAAACAGCTCACCACCAATGGCGGGAACATCCGCGCGCTGGAGATCCAGGGTAGTTTTGATGACTGCCAGCGCATTGTGAAAACGGCATTCCTCGATAAAGAACTGAATACACGGTACCGACTCACCTCCGCGAACAGCATCAACATCGCGCGACTCATTCCACAGAGTTTCTATTATATCGATGCCCTTCGCCAAGTTCCGGAGGGATCCATACCGCCTGTATTTGTGGTTCCCAGCGGAAACTTCGGGAACCTCACTGCCGGATTGTTGGCGCAGCGTAGCGGAATGCCGGCATCGGGATTCATTGCAGCTACAAACCGGAACGATGCGGTGGTACGATATCTTTCGGGTGAGGATTACCAGCCACACGAAACCATAGCCACCATCAGCAATGCAATGGATGTGGGGAATCCCTCCAATTTCGTGCGCTTACTGGATATGTTTGGTAATGAACGTGCGCAGATGCAACACGCACTACAAGCCTGTACTTTCGATGATGAGGCTACGCGTTCGGCCATGCGTGAATGTTATAGCCAGTACGGTTATATGCTTGATCCACACGCTGCCGTGGGCTGGTTGGCCTGGGCGCAATTGCAATCTGGTTTCCAGAATGGCACTCCGGGTCTCATTCTCGAAACGGCTCATCCCGTGAAATTCTCTGAGGTGGTCGAAGAAACACTCGGGGTGAAACCGGAAATTCCGGAATCACTTCTAAGCATCATGAGCCGTGAAAAACAGGCCAGTTTGCTTTCATCGAACTACAGCGATTTTTTGGACTGGATGATGGGCAAGCGATAAAAACTGCCTTCATTCTCCTTTATTCGATTGCGGAGCGTAAAAATCACCGGTCCCTGCTTGTGCTGAGCGCAGCCGAAGCGAGCGGAAGCCTGTTCCGCTTTAGCGAACCTGTTCCGCCGTGGGCGAACCGAAGGGCCGTGGCTTCAGCCGAAATCGCTGACTCTACTCAGGGACTGGTTGTATCAAACCACTTCGGCCACCGTAAACGTACTCCCTCCTACAAACACGAGGTCGTCGCCATGTGCTTCGTGACGGGCGTTTTTGAGGGCTTCGGCCACGCTGGGGAATACATTTCCTTTGAGACCATAGGCGCCGGCCTGCTCCTGCAAAACTGCCGGGTCAAGGGCACGCGGGATATCGGCTTTACAGAAATAATAGGATGCTCCTTTGGGTAGCATTTGGAAAAGGGGAGTGATGTCCTTGTCGTCAACGGTGCCGATGACCATGTGCAGATTCCGGTGTGCCGACCGATTGATAAGTGGCATCACCTGAGCCCATCCGTCTTTGTTGTGGCCGGTGTCGCACACTACAGTAGGCTCCTGCCCGATCACCTGCCAGCGTCCGGCAAAACCGGTGGATTTGCGTACGGTGCGTAAGCCTTTGCGGATGTTCGCTTCCGTGAGTTCGAATTCGTCCTTGAGGACATCCAGTGCCGCGAGAACTGTACACAGGTTTTTCAATTGGTACAGCCCGGTCAGATCGAGGCGCAGGTTTTTGTAGTACGGTGTTCCCTCGTAGCTTACCTCCGCCATCATGTGATCGGACAGCGGATCGTATTGGATGCACTCCGCTTTGTAGGTCTCTGTTGCAACCGTCAGTTCTGCATTACGCTCGTTGGCAGCCGCAACAAATACATCGATCAGCGATTTGTCGGTTTCACCAATGACCACAGGTACATCGTCCTTGATGATGCCGGCTTTTTCGGTGGCGATTTTTTCGAGTGTATCACCCAGGAACTGCATGTGATCCCAGCCGATGTTGGTGATGACAGAAAGCAACGGTGTGATGATATTGGTCGAGTCGAGTCGGCCACCCAGTCCGGTTTCGATGATGGCGATATCGACCTCCTGCTCATTGAACCAGGAAAAGGCCATGACGGTGCTCATCTCGAAAAAGGAAGGCTGCACACGGTCGAAAAGCCCTTTGTTGTTGCTCACATAGTCTGCAACCCATTCTTCCGGAACCATTTCCCCGTCGATGCGGATGCGCTCCCTGAAATCTTTCAGATGCGGTGAAGTGTACAGGCCGGTTTTATATCCTGCTGCTTGCAGGACCGAGGCCAGCATGCAGGCAACGCTTCCTTTTCCGTTTGTTCCTGCGATATGGATGCAAGGCAATCCCTTGTGAGGATTGTTCAAGGCTTCTGCAAGCGCCAGGGTGTTGTCGAGAGAAGGTTTGTAGGCCGCGGGTCCGGTACGGTGGAACATCGGCAAAGCCGCGTAAAGG
>JBJTJB010000063.1:0-2341 GCA_046095245.1 Bacteroidota bacterium
GCATGTCACCATGCAAAACCTCTTTCACGACGGAGGGTTTTCATACACCGGCGTCAGCAACGAAGTCATGGAAAAATTCAATTCCTGAGACTGCACATCCTCGAGCTATTTCCAAATGAGAACGCCCCGCAGTTGCGGGGCGTTCTCATTTAAGATGTATCAGGATTCTTCCTTCTTCTTGCGGGGTTTCGGTGGTTTTACCACCTGAATGCGAAGTGATTCCTCAGCATCCTCGCGGTGCAACTCGATGGTGTCGCCTTCGGCCAACTCACCTTTGATGATTTCCTCTGCCATCGGATCTTCGATGAACTTCTGGATGGCGCGGTTGAGCGGACGGGCTCCGAAGTTGACATCGTACCCTTTCTCGGTGATGAAATCCTTGGCTTCAGTCGTCAACTTCAATTTGTATCCGAGTTCAGCTACGCGCTTGTACAATCCATCCAGCTCGAGATCGATGATCTTGTAGATATCCTCCTTACTCAGGCTGTTGAAGACGATCACGTCATCAATACGGTTCAGGAATTCAGGAGCGAATGCTTTCTTGAGTGAATTTTCAATCACGCTGCGCGAGTGCTCTTCTGCTTGGCTGGTACGTGAGGAGGTCGCAAATCCGACACCCTGACCAAAATCCTTCAACTGCCGTGAGCCGATGTTGGAGGTCATAATGATGATGGTATTCTTGAAGTCGACTTTACGGCCCAGGCTATCCGTAAGCTGACCATCATCAAGCACCTGCAACATCAGGTTGAATACATCGGGGTGTGCCTTTTCAATCTCATCGAGCAGAATGATAGAGTAGGGCTTGCGGCGAACCTTCTCAGTCAATTGTCCACCTTCTTCGTAACCGACATACCCCGGAGGCGCTCCGATGAGTCGGGACACAGCGAACTTCTCCATGTATTCGCTCATATCGATACGAATAAGTGCATCTTCGGTATCGAACAGATAACGGCTCAACACTTTTGCCAATTCCGTTTTACCTACGCCGGTAGGGCCGAGGAAAATGAATGTTCCGATAGGCTTATTGGGGTCTTTCAGTCCCGCACGGTTACGCTGAATAGCGCGAACCACCTTTTTAACGGCATCGTCCTGACCGATCACCTTGCCTTTGAGTTCATCCGGCATCTTTAGCAAACGGGTTGTCTCAGCTTGAGCGATCCGCGTTACCGGAATTCCACTCATCATGGCAACGACCTGAGCAACATCTTCTTCATTTACCGTATAGCGCTGGGTCTTTGTTTCCTCTTCCCATGCACGCTTCGCTTGCTCCAATTGTTCAAGCAATTGCTTTTCGCTATCGCGTAAACGGGCAGCCTCTTCGTATTTCTGGGAACGAACTACCCGGTTTTTCTCTAGCTTGATATCCTGTACCTTGTTTTCAAGATCAACGATTGTTTGTGGCACATGTATGTTAGACAGGTGGACACGTGAACCGGCCTCATCCAGGGCATCAATGGCTTTATCCGGAAGGAAACGATCGGTGATGTACCGGCTGGTCAGTTTAACACAGGCGTTGATTGCATCATCTGTAAAACTAACGTGGTGATGTTCTTCGTAACGCTCCTTGATGTTGTTCAGGATCTGCACGGTTTCGTCCACAGAAGTGGGATCTACAATCACCTTTTGGAAACGGCGATCGAGAGCACCATCTTTCTCAATATACTGACGATACTCATCAAGTGTAGTGGCACCGATGCACTGGATTTCTCCGCGAGCAAGGGCTGGCTTGAACATATTACTGGCATCGAGCGAACCGGATGCACCACCGGCGCCAATGATGGTATGGATCTCATCAATGAAGAGGATCACATCGGGTGATTTCTCCAGTTCATTCATGACCGCCTTCATACGCTCCTCGAATTGCCCGCGGTACTTGGTTCCAGCTACCAGGGAAGCAAGATCCAAGGTGACGATTCGCTTGTTGAACAGCACGCGGGAAACTTTCCGCTGAACGATTCGCAGGGCAAGCCCTTCTGCAATGGCCGATTTACCTACACCGGGTTCACCGATCAGGATGGGATTGTTTTTCTTACGGCGAGAAAGGATCTGAGAAACACGCTCAATCTCTTTTTCACGGCCCACAATCGGATCGAGTTTTCCTTCTTCCGCGGCCTTGGTCAGGTCACGGCCGAAATTGTCGAGTACAGGAGTCTTCGATTTGGAGTCTCCGGTTTTCTTTTGCGTGGATCCGAACGAGGGTCCATCGTCGTCTTTTGAATAGGGATCGTCATCGGGGCTTTGCGGGGCCTCGGCTTTGAAGTTCGATTTGAACAGTTCCAGTTCTTCGCGCATGATGTCGTAGGTTACACCGAATTGGTTGAGGATTTGAGTGGCAATATTG
>JBJTJB010000064.1:0-1926 GCA_046095245.1 Bacteroidota bacterium
CAGTTGGATGCCTGCCGTTGCTGTCCATTCGTATTTCTCTGCACGTGTCACGGGAGCAATGCTGTAACTGATTACATCGCCGGGACAAAGCTTTGCGCTTCCTGATATTGAACCGGGAGTGACCGGTGCAGCCGATTGGTAGGCTATATCCTTGCAAAGTGTCTCACTTGATGCACAGGAATTCATGGCCATAACGCATACTTTTCCTTTGATGCCGGTCTGAACGGCTGATGCCGTCCACGAGGCCTGTATCTGTGCAGTGCCCTGACCGGAGACAATACTCATTCCGGTGGGAACCTGCCAGAGGTACTGGTTGGCATTGAGCGGAGTTAAACTCACGTTGAAAGATGTATTGCCTGCAGTTCCGGGTAGACACTGGCTTGCATTTCCTTCAATGGATGCTGTAGTTATAAAAGTCAACTCATCGGCTTGACCATTGCAATCATCGTCGATGCCATTGCAAAGCTCGATGGCACCGGGATGCACATTGGCATTGTTTCCGTTGCAATCGTCGTTAGTCGTGAAGCTGCCTGCCGGCTGTATGCAAAAATCACCCAGCAGTGCGTCGCCGTAACCGTCGTTATCCAAGTCGGTGTAGTAGGGGAGGGTAGTAGTCGGTCCGACGATGAGATTTACGATATATCGCGTACAGCCGATCTGTACCGAATCAAAGCGCGATTGGGTATAGGTTTGTCCGTTGACAGCCCATGTGTACGGCCCGCATGACACGATGGTCGTATCTACCCGATTGTAAGTCAAACAACCACCCAGCATGGACCCGTAAGTGAAATGCAACTTTTTGGTGATGCAGTTGACCGAATCGTTGTAAGTATAGTTTCCGCTATGTGTATAGGTCACTCCGTTCACCGGCCAGGTGTAAGGGCTATGGGAGGAAACGGAATCGGTATGCGAGAAAGGCCCTGTAATGACAACTGTTCCGTGTCCGGTCTTGAACCCGTTGGAATTGGATCCGCTGCAGGATGCTGATGAGAAAGAACCACCGCCACCGCCGCCTTGGCTTGAGCTTCCGCCACCACCGCCACTGTAGCCGCCACCACCGCCGCCGCCGCCATCGGAATTGATGCCGTCGGCGATATTCAGGTAACCGCAGGCATAACTACCACCCTGACCGCCACCACCAAAACCACCATTGCCTCCGGGGTAAGGCGATTTGCCACCCCAATTGACCTGATCGATGAAATTCATACCCCCGACAGCTACGGGAATTTCATCTTGATCGTGACGAGTGAGCCCCCATGTGTAAAAACCTCCGCCACCTGCTCCGCCCATGCTGCCATCGAAATCCCCGATGAGTGGGGTGTTATGCAACAAGAAATATCCTTGATTTCCTCCTATTCCTCCACCATTGCCACTGCTCCCCGGATCAATGCCACCATTCGCATTGTTAAGTACACTAGCATCCAGACCATCGCCTTCTGATCCGGCACCACCTCCGCCACCGGCAAGTATCAGGAGATTCCTGTTGCCGTTTTGAATTCCCGTCGAGCCTCCGCCTCCTGCTCCACTCCAGCGGTTGGAGGGACAACCTGAAAACTCGATGGTCGGATAAAACACCTCCTCGAAATATCCGATCGAGTCGTATTTTATTTCAACTCCGCAATCTTCACAGGGGTGTACACCGGGATTGCCCATTTGTCCTACAGCGATTGAAAGTGTATCGTTGGCATTGAGGTAAAACTTACCCTGCATGCGGGCACCCTTTCCGCCGTTATGGCTTCCTGCCGGACCGCCCTGGGCTCCACTCGCGTCGAGCATGTACCACCCCGTTTCGTGAACGGCATATTGCTGGAACTGGGTTGGGTAATTATTGAATACACCTTCCTGGCAATCGGTGATGCCGTTGGCATTCACGTCCGCATCATCGGTAGAGCAGCCACAAACGCCGGGCACTGATTTCCAATGGTT
>JBJTJB010000065.1:0-7007 GCA_046095245.1 Bacteroidota bacterium
CCCGTACCCGAGCCCGGTTTTCCACCTTTGTTTTTGCGGTAAAAGGGGCGTTTTTTTTGCCCTTGCGGCCGGTTTTCGCGCGCTGGAGCACTGCCCAGGTCGGGTGCTGCCCCCAGGTGTTCGGGGAGCGGACTGACCTCCAGCGGATGACCGATCAATTGTTCAATTCTTCTGAACCGTGACAAGTCCTTCCGGTTGACAAAGGTGACAGCCAGTCCGGTTTCATCGGCCCTGGCCGTACGTCCGATTCGGTGGATATAATCTTCCGGGTCGGGAGGCACATCATAATTCAACACCATACCGATTCCCTCAACATCGATTCCGCGGGACAGGACATCGGTGCCCACCAATACACGTAGTTTTCGTGCCTTGAATTCGCGCATGAGCTCTTCGCGCTGGGGCTGTTCCAGGTCGGAGTGAAAGGCTGCAGTACGCAATCCGACTTTACGCAGATTCAGGTTCAGTTTTTTTACGGTCTCTTTTGTAGAGGCGAAAATGATGATGGACTGGTGCGAAGGATCCTTTAGCAGCTCGGCTACAAGCGGAATTTTCTGTTCATCGTTCACAAAGTGAATCACCTGCTTGATTTTGTCGGCAGGGCGGGAAACGGCAATGCTGACTTCTTTTGGACTACGCAGGATTTCATGCGCCAGTGAGCGGATCCGAGGCGGCATTGTGGCAGAAAACAACAACGTTTGTCGGCTCGCCGGCAATTGCCGGATGATACGGACGATGTCCTCGTAAAAGCCCATGTCGAGCATACGGTCCGCTTCATCCAGAATCAGGTGCTGTAGGGTACTGAAGTCCACATCTCCGCCCGATATCAGGGAAATCAGTCGCCCCGGTGTTGCGATGATGATATCCGCTCCTTCCCGCAGCGCACGCTTCTGCTGCTCCCAGGCCATTCCGTCGCCACCGCCATAAATGGGGATGGAGCTGACCTGTGCGAAATAGCTGAAGCCTTCGATTTGCTGGTCGATTTGTTGGGCCAGTTCGCGTGTAGGCGCAATGATGAGCGTGTTTAACCGGCGGACCTCACTTTTCGCAATGCGATCGATGACCGGCAAGACGTAGGCTGCTGTTTTTCCTGTTCCCGTTTGTGCGCAGGCAATCAGGTCGTGGCCCTGCAGAATGAGCGGAATGGCTTGCTCCTGAATGGGTGTGGGGGTGATAAATCCCATGGCGTCCAGTCCATCTTGCAGGGACGTATCAAACTGAAAGTCGTGAAAATTCAAGGGAATCGGGTTACTGGGCTAGTTTCAAAGATACGCACTTCGGGGGAGAGTCATGCCTGGAAGTGATGTGTGTCACCGGTTGGTCATTGGGGTATAGGTAGTTTGCAGCTGAATTCGAGACCCAACTGATGCAGCGATTACGCACACGCTTTGTCCTTGCCGGAATGTTCATTGTCTTGACAGTGGCCGGAGCCTGCACGTATTACAAATCGGTGATCATCGCTCCCAAGTACAATCAGACCGGAGTGTTGGATCAGATCCGCTTGCATTGGGAACAGGGCGATCCGATATTCATCCACAGCCGGATTGGCATCTTCAGGCTGAGGGGCCTGAGAACGGACACTCTTGCAAATCGCTTGATGTGTACGGCCGAATTCCCTGATGAAGTGACAACGCGGTTCACACAGCCTTACCGACGGCACGGACGCTTTCGGCGGAGTATAGGTGAGGGCGTAATCCTTCAACAGGTTCATGTGTTCGTATCCGATTCCGCTTTGATCGTTGCCGGGAATCCACTTGTGCTGGATTCAACGGCCATCCTGCGCGTTGAGCAGATAAAATCCGATGTAGCCAGAAACGTGTTGCTGACATCTTCACTTACGCTTGGCCTGAGTGCCGCTGCTTTGGCTGCATTGGTCATGGTTGCGATCAATCAGATGACGATTGGTTTGAATCTGAAGCCTTGATGCCGAAGCTTGTGCGGGTTCAGCACTCCATTGCACGACTCTATTTCCGAATTTCGCAGCCTTCAATCCGCATTCGTGTATCAGGAAACATTCGATAAAATCGTTCATTACAGGCGCTCAAACCGAAAATTCGACCCCCAGGTTGAAGTACCCGATGAGGTCATTCGCAGGAGTCTGCAACGTGCCATATTGTCCCCCAACAGCAGTAACATGCAATTGTGGGAGTTTCATTGGATCCATTCCGATGAAATGCTCAAGAGCTTTGTCCCCCTTTGTTTGTCGCAGCAGGCTGCCGCAACAGCCAAACACCTGGTCGTTGTAGTGACGCGCCGTGATAAATGGCCCGAGCGTGCTCGCTGGAACCTCGAGAAAATTGACGTGGCCACTGCGGGTAAACCGGAGGCAGTTCGAAAGAAGGGCCGTGTTTACTATGGCAAACTCATGCCCTTCATGTACGTGAGCGATCCTTTCGGAATTTTTGGGTTGTTTCGGCGCAGCATTTCCTTTGTTGCAGGGATCTTCAGGCCTTTCTACCGGGCTGCAGGCAATGCCCAACAACGCATCACCGTTCATAAAAGTTGCGCACTTGCTGCACAGACCTTCATGTTATCCGTTGCTGCGGAAGGCTTTCACACCTGTCCGATGGAAGGATTCGACCAAGTACGGGTGAAGCGTGCGTTGAGGTTGCCGCGCGCTGCGGAAATCAATATGATCATCGCTGTCGGTAAAGGAACCGAAGCCGGAATCTGGGGCCCTCGTTTCCGTGTGCCCTTGGAAGAGGTGATGGTGGAGTATTGAGTTCCAATCCTCGTAGGTGATGGAGCATCATTCGAAGCGCTGATGCCATTCGAAGTGCCTTCGGATGATATCCTGTTTGTTTTTGCTCAGAAAGGATAAAAAAGCGGAAGCGGCGGGCGAATGCATTTTCCCTTTAGGCCAAATCAGGCTCCAGGTTGTCCGGATGGGCAAACCCTTCACAGGGATGATTTTTAACTGCTGGTTTTTGATTTCGTTCTGGATTCCGATCAAAGGCATGATCGAGTAGCCCAGTCCGGCAATGATCGCTTGCTTGACCGCCTCATTGGATGTCAGTTCCATCCGTTTTTTTACGGATATGCGCTTCCGTTCGATGAACCGTTCCATCGATTGACGCGTCCCCGACCCTTTTTCCCGATAGAGGAGTGGCAGTTCATCGAATGTCCGTTTACTTTTCTCGCTCTTACCGGCATCCGATGCTGGTCCTCCGATGAAATACAGTTTATTCACGATCAAGTCCACCTTTTCGATGTTCAACTTCTCTGGCAGTACCGATACCAGCGCGAAATCGACTTCGTTTTTCTGCAGACTTTCAAGCACCATCAGTTTGTTTGATACATCCATTTGAAGTTCTAGCTCCGGATGCATACGCATGAAGTCCGATATGAAATACGGCATCACGTATTTTCCGGTGGAGACGACGGAAACCTTCAGTTTGCCGAACAATTGCCCTTTGTGTGCTTGCGTGAGGTGATTGATGGCATATACCTGTTCAAGTATCCGCGCTGAAGCCTCGGCGATCTCTTTTCCGAAACCTGTGATGTAAATTTTCCGACCGACCACCTCGGTCAGGGGAAGTTCGAACTGATCCTGGAAATTTCTCAGCTGTATCGATACGGCGGGTTGTGTCAAATGTAAAGCATTCGCAGCTTTCGTCACACTTCCCGTTTCCACCACCTTCAGAAAAACCTGGATTTGGTTCAGCGTATAGTTCATAATGCATTAAATATTATTATGATAAAGATATGAAAGATAAATAAAAACTTATGATTTGTGTGCTGCATATTTGCCGTCGAACAAAACCCCAACCGAATGACACGTATAACAGTTGCAAAGGGAGACGGTATCGGCCCTGAGATCATGGATGCCACGCTTGCCATTATCAAAGCTGCCGGAGCCCAGATCGAAATCGACGAGATTGAAGTCGGAGAAAAAGTTTATCTGTCCGGAAACACCTCCGGAATCAGTTCGGAATCATGGGATATCATCCGCCGTAACAAGGTGTTTCTCAAGGCCCCGATCACCACACCGCAGGGGGGAGGATACAAAAGTCTGAACGTTACCACACGGAAATTCCTGGGGCTGTATGCCAATATACGTCCTTGCAGAAGCCTTCATCCATATGTAGAAACCAAACATCCGGTCATGGACGTGGTCATTGTAAGGGAAAACGAGGAGGATCTGTATGCGGGTATCGAGCACCAGCAAACCGATGAGGTCATCCAATGTCTGAAACTGATCAGCCGCCCCGGATGTGAAAAGATCGTACGCTATGCATTCGAGTATGCCCGTCAGCAGAAACGTAAAAAGGTGACTTGCTTCACCAAGGACAATATCATGAAGCAGACCGATGGACTTTTCCATCAGGTGTTCGATGAAATTGCGCGGGAATATCCGGAAATCGAAAATGAGCACTGGATCATCGATATCGGTGCTGCCAAGCTCGCCGACACCCCCGAACAGTTCGATGTAGTAGTCATGCCCAACCTGTATGGCGATGTTTTGTCGGATGTTGCGGCACAACTCACCGGATCTGTAGGTCTCGCCGGTTCCGCAAACATCGGTGAGGAATGTGCCATGTTCGAGGCCATTCATGGTTCGGCTCCGCGACGTGCGGGCCAGAATGTGGCCAATCCGTCCGGATTACTCCAGGGTGCAGTGCTGATGCTGAATCATATCGGTCAGACCGACGTAGCGGAGAAAGTCCAGAACGCCTGGTTGTACACGATGGAAAGCGGTGTACATACCTATGATATCTATAAAGAAGGTGTGAGCACCCGAAAAGTCGGCACCCGTGAATTCGCCGAAGCTATCATATCGAACTTAGGTAAGCAGCCGGGCCGACTGCAAGGTGTATCCTATGCCGGATCTTCCGCATTGAACCTGCCAAAATACGTGCGTAAACCGGCTGCGAAAAAAGAACTTCTGGGAGTTGATCTCTTCGTACACTGGCCTGGTACAAGTCCTGATGAGCTCGCAATCCTTGTACAGCGGATATCACTGCCGGATGTGCAGTTGTCCATGATTACAAACAGGGGGATTAAAGTATGGCCGGATGGGTTTTCTGAAACATTCTGCACCGACCACTGGCGCTGTCGCTTCAAGCACCGCTCCGGTGGAACGATCTCAAAAGAGCATATCGTCCAGCTGTTGGATAATGCGATTGGATCCGATATCGATGTGATTAAAACCGAGAACCTATACGCCTTCGATGGCAAACCTGCATTTTCGCTGGGTCAGGGCCAATGATACACAGTTAGGATTCCTGATACGAGATTAATACTCAACACAAATGGAAAAATCGCGGCTCATTTCATACCTCCTGTTCGCTGGCGGCCTTGTGTTGCTTGTCATAGCCTGGTGTATTGATAGCCCAGTATGGTCCGACCTCGTTGCTGCAGCGTCCATCGGCGCCTTACTTATCACCCTTAAATCCGCTTCGCGTGCCTGATGTTGTTTGAAAGGGAGGATCTAATGGTGAAAGACGCGCGACACTGGTTTGAAGGAAGGCGTTTGGTCGTAGCCACCATGCACGGCAAGGAAAGTGTGATTGCACCCCATTTCATCAATTCGCTGGGGGTTGATCCTTTTGTGTGTAGGGAATTGGATACGGATCGGTTCGGAACCTTTACCGGTGAAATCCCCCGCCTCCATGATCCACTCACAACTGCCCGCTTGAAGTGCCTCGCTGCCATGGACCAGAGCGGTTGTGATCTGGGACTTTCCAGTGAAGGGTCGTTCGGTCCACATCCCGCTTTCGTGTTCATTCCGGCCAATGAAGAGCTGCTCTTGCTTATAGACCGGAAAAACGGATTTGAAATTACGGCTGTAGAAACCAGTACGGGTACCAATTTCCGTTCTGCTGAAGTGAACACATTCGAGCAGGTTGAAGAGTTTGCGCGAATAGCCGGTTTCCCTCAACATGCATTGATTCTCCGTTCCCCCCACATAAATGGCCGCGTCATGAAAGGGATTTCGGATCCGGACGTGTTGCACCGGGCGTATTTGAACCTGCGCGCAAGTAGCGGGCAAATCCTCATAGAGACCGATATGCGAGCCTGCTATAATCCGACCCGAATGCAGGTTATCGGTAAAGCTGCGCAGAAACTATGTGATCACATCAACAGCCTTTGTCCAGGCTGTGGAGCTCCCGGATTTGTCGTCAATTCAGTCGTTTCCGGATTGCCCTGCAAGGACTGCAACACACCCACACGATCACCACGAGCAACGGTCTCCACTTGCCAAAGATGCGACTACAGGATGCAACATCCTCACCCGGACGGGAAGATGCAGGAAGACCCCATGTACTGTGATCGATGTAACCCGTAGAAAAACAATAAAACATACGATGAAAATGGAAAACAACTCCCAGCACCCACCTCGTCTTTTTTTAGTTTGTCCGATTTGTGGAATGGAAAACTATGTGCGCCAACATTTCGGAGACGGGTTCTTCTACACCGCACCGGCTTCCGTATTTC
This sequence comes from Bacteroidota bacterium, assembly GCA_046095245.1. Classification (GTDB taxonomy): domain Bacteria; phylum Bacteroidota; class Bacteroidia; order AKYH767-A; family OLB10; genus JAJTFW01. Next base: position 6,436 of record JBJTJB010000065.1, read on the forward strand.
ACTTCGATGATCCGGAGACCATCGAAGCGTTGCGGGAGACCGTATTTCGGAACCGCATCGGTGAAATCATCTGGGTGGCCGACAGCTCATGTTGTTTCATACAACGGGTGATCGAACAAAAACCCGCCGAGTTGCGCTGTGAACATACCATCCGCTCCCTGTATGCACCGGGCGATACGGCCTTGTCCATTACGTACAAAGTGATGAAACAGCAGATTGACCGGCTAGGTGCCAAGGATCTGTTCGGATCCGCAATCACTGATGGAAGCATCCGGGTAAGTTCTCTCATTACAGCGCGTCATGCACAGCCTCTAGTAACAGTGTAATCGGTTTATGGAGTTCAAGATATTACTTACCAACCTTTCCAATCCGACCATCCTTTTTTTCCTACTAGGCGTAATTGCAGTTTGGTGGAAGAGCGACTTACAGGTACCCGCATCATCGAGCCGTTTCATTTCGCTTTATCTGCTGTTCTCGATCGGCTTTAAAGGTGGGCAGGAATTATCGCACAGCGGGTTCAATACCGAGGTTGTGGACGGTATCCTGTTCGGAATCGGATTAGCCATTTGTAT
>JBJTJB010000066.1:0-1432 GCA_046095245.1 Bacteroidota bacterium
GCATACACCTGGAGCGTGAACGGTCAGACCTATACGCAGAGCGGCACTTACTCCTCTGTTACCGGTTGCAACACCGAGATCCTCTCCCTCACCATCACGCCTTCGACCAGCAACACCACTACAGCTTCCGCGTGTGATGCATATACCTGGAGCGTGAACGGTCAGACCTATACGCAGAGCGGTTCCTACTCCTCTGTGACGGGTTGCCATACCGAGATCCTAACACTCACTATCACGCCTTCGACTACAAGTTCGACCACCAATTCATCCTGTGATTTCTATACGTGGAGTGTAAATAACACCACATACAATGCTACTGGAACGTATACTTCAGTGAACGGTTGTAACACACAAATCCTAAACCTGACCATTGATGCCTCCAGCAATAATTACACCTTGACTTCTGCTTGTGATAGTTACACTTGGACAGCAAACGGATTGGCGTATACACAAACGGGTAATTACACCACCACCAATTCATGTGGAGCACAAATACTCGAACTTGAAATTCTTGGCCCGTCCACTACAAACACAACCAGTATTACTGCCTGCGGAAGTTATACATGGGCAGCCAATGGACAGACCTACACACAAAGCGGCACGTACACCTGGGTGACTGGCTGCGACACTGCGATCCTCAACCTGACGATCAATCCGGTACCAAGTGTCACTGCCACTGCAGGTACCATTGCCTGCTTCGGAGGTACAACTACAGTGAGCGTATCGGCCAACGGCGGCACAACGCCCTACAGCGGTACCGGATCCTTCACGGTCGCAGCAGGTAGCTATACCTATACCGTTACCGATGCCAACAATTGCAGCGCAACCACTTCTGCTACCATCACTCAGCCTGCAGCACTCAGCAGTAGTAGTACAGTGAGTGCTTGCAGCAGCTACACCTGGGCGGCGAATAACTCAACCTATACTCAGAGCGGGACGTACAGCACGATCACTCAAAGTGCTGGAGGCTGTGATTCGACGTTGATATTGAATCTTACGATTATACCCCAGCCAGCACAGCAGACACTCGCTTGCTATGAGACACCTACATTCAACACCAACACTTGCCAGTGGGATGTAACCGGAACACAGCCTGCTGCTCCAACGGGATTGGCTTGCTATGAGACCGCTACATTCAATACCACATCATGTTCTTGGGTCGTGAGTGGAACACAACCTGCTGCTCCAACGGGATTGGCTTGCTATGAGACCGCTACATTCAACACCACATCATGTTCTTGGGTCGTGAGTGGAACACAGCCTGCTGCTCCAACGGGATTGGCTTGTTATGAGACCGCTACATTCAACACCAACACTTGCCAGTGGGATGTAACCGGAACACAGCCTGCTCAGCCTTCGATCGCTTGTTACGAGACTGCAACTTTCAATGGAGTAACTTGTCAGTGGGATGTAACCGGCACGCAGCCTGCGC
>JBJTJB010000067.1:0-1653 GCA_046095245.1 Bacteroidota bacterium
ATTATGGATCAAACGTATTTGGTTACGATGCCATGAAAGAATTCTTCTCTGAAGAAGCTTTTGAAATGGTACAAAATGCAATGGAGAAAGGTCAAAAATTAGACAGAAAAATTGCTGACCAGGTTGCTGCGAGTATGAAAGCTTGGGCAATTTCAAAAGGTTGCACGCATTACACACATTGGTTTCAGCCTTTAACCGGAACCACTGCCGAAAAACACGATGCGTTTATTGAATTGAGTGATGAAGGGCGTGCGATTGAAGCCTTCAGTTCGAGTGCGCTGGTGCAACAGGAGCCCGATGCATCCTCCTTTCCGAGCGGTGGTATCCGTAACACGTTCGAAGCAAGGGGGTATACTGCATGGGATCCCAGTTCTCCTGCCTTCCTCATGGATAGTCCCTCAGGAAAGACACTTTGCATTCCAACAATATTTGTTTCTTACACCGGTGAAACCCTTGATTACAAGGCACCGCTTTTGAAAGCCTTGCATGCCTTGAACCAGGCTGCTATACCCGTTTGCCAGTATTTTGATAAGAATGTGAATCACGTGTGGGCCACGCTCGGGATCGAACAAGAGTATTTTCTGGTCGACATCGATATCTATAACGCGCGTCCCGATTTGGAAATGACCGGACGTACCCTGTTCGGTGCGGAGGCTGCAAAAGGTCAGCAGCTCGAAGACCATTACTTCGGTTCCATTCCCGACCGCGTCAATTCGTTCATGGTCGATCTGGAGGCCGAATCGATGAAGCTGGGTATTCCGTTGAAGACCCGTCACAACGAGGTGGCACCCTCGCAATTCGAGTGTGCCCCGGTGTTCGAAGAAATCAATCTGGCTGTTGACCACAATCAATTGTTGATGGATCTGATGGACAAGGTTGCGCGCCGGCACCACTTCAAGGTGCTGTTGCATGAAAAGCCGTATGCCGGTATCAACGGTTCCGGTAAGCACAACAACTGGAGCATGACCACCAACACGGGCAAGAATCTCTTGTCGCCCGGTAATTCTCCCAAGAGTAACCTGTGGTTCCTGACCTTTTTTGTCAATACCATCAAGGCTGTACATGAACACGCGGATCTACTCCGCGCAAGTATCGCCACCGCCTCCAACGACCACCGCTTGGGTGCGAATGAAGCGCCTCCTGCTATCATGTCGATTTTCCTGGGCGGGCAATTGTCCTCGGTGTTGAATGAAATCGAGAAATCGGTGAAGGATAAGAAAATGACCCCGGAAGAGAAGACAGCCCTGAAGCTCAACATCGGTAAGATTCCGGAAATCCTCCTCGATAACACGGACCGTAACCGTACTTCTCCATTCGCGTTCACCGGAAATAAATTCGAATTCAGAGCTGTGGGTTCATCAGCGAACAGTGCTCACGCCATGGCCGTGCTGAATACCATCGTGGCCGATCAGTTGCGTCAGTTTCATGCCGCTGTGGAGGCACAGATAAAGAAGGGTGTCAAATCCGATGAAGCCATTCTGAAAGTCCTGCGTCAGTACATTGTCGAGTCGAAGGCCATCCGATTTGAAGGAAATGGGTACGGCGATGAATGGAAGAAGGAGGCTAAGAAACGCGGCTTAAGTAACGTGACAACGACTCCGCCTGCTCTCGATGCCTTTGTGACGAAGAAATCCGTTGATCTTTTCCAGCGCA
>JBJTJB010000068.1:0-1070 GCA_046095245.1 Bacteroidota bacterium
CTCAAATGGCCCGATAACGCCTGCGGCCTCCAGTTGGTCGATGAGGCGGCCAGCGCGATTATAACCGAGTTTTAAGCGGCGCTGCAGGAGGGAAGCTGATCCTTGCTGGAATTGTACCACCATATGAGCTGCTTCATCAAACAAGGGATCCAGGTCCTCGGCTCCCATATCGTTTCCTCCGCCTGCAGCATCTCCTTCTCCAATGTATTCTGGCAGCAGGTAGGGTGAAGGGTAGGCGCGTTGGTTGCCGATGAACTCGGTTATCGCTTCAACTTCCGGCGTATCAACGAAAGCACATTGCACACGAACAAGGTCCGAACCGGTCGAAAGCAACATGTCACCACGACCGATCAGCTGATCGGCTCCACCGGTATCGAGGATGGTCCGCGAATCGATCTTGGATGTTACACGGAATGCCAGTCGCGCCGGGAAATTCGCCTTGATGGTGCCGGTAATGATATTGACGGAGGGGCGCTGGGTGGCGATGATCAGGTGAATTCCGATGGCACGTGCCAATTGTGCAAGTCGTGCAATGGGGGTCTCAACTTCCTTGCCGGCTGTCATGATTAGATCGGCAAATTCGTCAACCACCAGAACGATATAGGGGAGGAATCGGTGTCCGTTATTGGGGTTCAGTTTGCGTGCCACAAACTTGGTGTTGTACTCGCGGATGTTCCGTACCTGAGCGTCTTTCAGCAACTCGTAGCGATTGTCCATTTCAATACACAAGGAGTTGAGCGTATTCACCACCTTTTTGGTATCGGTGATGATCGCTTCTTCGTCGCCGGGCAGTTTTGCCAGGAAATGACGTTCAATGGTTTTGAACAGGGTCAATTCTACTTTCTTCGGATCGACCAACACGAACTTGACCTGGGCAGGGTGTTTTTTATACAACAGGGAAACCAAGATTGCGTTCAGTCCAACCGATTTGCCCTGTCCGGTAGCTCCGGCCATCAGCAAGTGTGGCATCTTGGCCAGATCGGTCACAAAGATTTCGTTGGATATGGTTTTGCCAAGTCCGATGGGTAATTCAAAATCGGTGTTTTGGAATTTCTCCGATCCGATTACAG
>JBJTJB010000069.1:0-5199 GCA_046095245.1 Bacteroidota bacterium
GTAGGTCGGAAAAACGAATTTCGAGGGTGTTGGAGCTCGATCTCCCAAGGCATTGCATCAGGGCGTCGTGAACCTCGGGTGGCGCCGCCTTTCGTTGCTTGCCTTCGCGGGATGTCCAGCTGGCGAGCAGGGGTAGGGCAGTAAGGTTCGAGTCAATCAGGTTTCCCTGAAGATCAAATCGCATGACCGGGTAACGTTCATCGCGGGTTCTTTTCGTTTTCATGATGGCTTTTCCGAATGGCTTGCTCAACAAAGCTACCCTCGACCCGAGCCGCTATGCTGGTAAAATCGGGGTGTTCCTTACATCCGTTTTTCGCCCCGCCTGCCGTACCTTTGTGGCACTAAACAATATTCATATGCCGTATCCAGAACAATTGTGTGCCCCCATGCGTCAGGAGCTGACCGCGGTGGGATTTACCGAACTGAAAGACGCCCAGCAGGTTGAACAGGTTTTTTCCGGTCAGTCCGGTACAGCCTTGCTCGTGGTGAACTCCGTTTGTGGTTGCGCTGCCGGTGCTGCACGCCCCGGTGTCCGTCTCGCTCTTTCCAAATCATCTGCCCGCCCCGACCATCTTCTCACGGTTTTTGCCGGTCAAGACGTGGAAGCGACATCACAGGCCCGTAAGCACCTGGCCCCTTATCCGCCCTCCTCGCCCTGTATCGCCTTGCTTCGCGATGGAAAAGTGGTTCATATGCTCGAGCGCCATCACATCGAAGGCCACTCTGCCGATATGATTGCCGAGAACCTCACTGCTGCCATTGATGCATACTGCGCCGTGAAGGCCTGATGAACGGGAATACAGAAGTGTGAACGGCGGTCAATCGACCGCCGTTCTGCGTTTAATCGCCTGCTTCCGTTTCTTGAATTACTTCGTGGTTAATCACGCCCTGTGACCTGAGTTCGCCTTCAATCACATCACGGACCTTCTGCCTCAATTCCGGAAGGTCCTCCTCGGTCAAACCGGTTGTAAGTATGGGTTCGTGTAAAATGACTCTGGATCGACCCGGCCTAAGCAACATGCGTTCACCCGCTTTGTCAGGGAACAGCCTGAGGTTGTCGAGAAAAGTAACCGGAACAATCGGGACCTGCATTTCGATGGCCAGGCGGAATGCTCCGCTTTTGAATGGCCCTAACTTGGGAGAGCAGTCCGGAATGGTCCCTTCTGGAAAAATCGCAATGCTGATGCCGCGACGAAGGTCTTTTCTTGCCCGTTTGTAAGCTTTGTGTGAGTCCTTTCTACTGGCCCTGTCAACGGAGATGTTCATCTTACGGAAGAAGATCCCGAACATTGGAATCTGCTTCAGTTCGGCCTTCCCCATGAAATGAAAATAATTCCCAAAGACGATCGTGGTCAGCAGGATATCGAGGTAGGAGGTGTGGTTCGGTGTGATGATATACGCTTGCTTGGGATCAAGTTTTGCCCTCTGCGTTGTGGTGTATATAATTCCCGTAGTGAGTAAGATCCAATGCGCCCAGACTTTTTTGAGTCGCCATGCATAAACGAACCAGGACTCGCGGCTAAGCAAAATCAGAAAAACGGGATACAAAGGCAGAAAAAAAAGGAATCCGCTGATGAAAAACCAGATACACCAAATTCGCCTGATCAAAAATCCGATTCGCATGAGCAGACGAAGATACCAAATGCCCGGGCTGCAGGGTCTTGAATAAGGTATCTCCCTAGGCACGATTGATTATCTTCGTAACCCATGGAAACGGTCGTTAGTGGCATTCGTAGCACAGGTAATCTGCACCTCGGGAATTATTTCGGTGCCATGCTGAATTTCATTCGCATGCAGAATGAGTTCAATTGTTTTTTCTTCATTGCCGATTACCATTCACTGACCACCCATCCCAAACCGGCTGACCTGCGTCGAAATGTACGTCAGGTATTGGCCGAGTACCTGGCTTGTGGCTTGGATCCCGAAAAATCAACCTTGTACGTGCAGAGTGATGTTCCCGAAGTTGCGGAGTTGTATCTCCTCCTCAATATGAACGCCTATTTGGGCGAGCTTGAACGGGCTACAACTTTCAAGGAAAAAGCCAGGAAGCAACCCGATAACATCAATGCCGGCTTGTTGACCTACCCCGTGTTGATGGCTGCTGACATCCTCCTCCATAGGGCTTCCAAAGTACCTGTCGGTAAGGACCAGGAACAGCACCTCGAAATGACACGTCAGTTTGGGAACCGCTTTAACCGCATGTACGAAGTCGATTACTTTCCCGAGCCGGTCGCATTCAATTTCGGAGGCGCGCTTGTGAAAGTACCCGGCTTGGATGGAAGCGGGAAGATGGGGAAGTCCGAAGGTGAGGGTAATGCGGTTTTTCTGTACGACTCGGATGAAGTCATCCGGAAAAAAGTCATGCGTGCTGTTTCCGATTCAGGACCTGCTGCTCCCGATAGTCCACGCACCGAAGCGGTTGAGAACCTGTTTTCCCTGATGGCGCTCGTTTCTTCCGACGAGACCATCCGGTTTTTCGATCAGGCATACAAAGACTGCTCGATCAGGTATGGTGATATGAAAAAGCAACTCGCCGAGGACATGATCCGTTTTGTTTCTCCCATTCGTGAGCGGATAGAGGAGAATATCCGGGATGAAAAGCAGCTTGAGAAGGCAATGGCGACCGGCCGGGAAAAAGCAAGAACCTCAGCCGACAAGACAGTGGCCGAGGTTCGTGAGATTATCGGTGTGCGGTACTGATCGTTCGGTCAGATTAGAGTCACCTTGCGGATATACTTCACGTTTATCTTTTCCATAAGCGCCTTGCAGTACTCGTAGTTTCGTTCTGCCACCGCTGTCCGGACGATGTTCAGGTGTTGAAGCGACACGAAAAAGTAATCGCTGCGCAAATAGTCACTGTCGATCTGTTTGTCGATGATGCCGTACTTGATTGCGCCGTTAATCAGTTCAAACTTGGCAGTGACATTCAAATGGAGTTCGATTTCGTTGGTACTCATGGCCGTTTTGCTTATGATGCAAACTAGCGCTTGGCGAATCCTTCGGGGGATGAAAAACACTGCAAACCTTACACACACTCATGTGATAAACCAATGCTATCGGGTGTTTTCAACTGGCCTGATTACCCTCGTAAAAAATTGAAAATCAGATTGATGGCCAGCGAAGTATTAATTGTCTCGACCGGCGGAATTAGCTTTAAACCTTACAATTCATGGTTCAGCAGTGGCCGTTCCATCAGGGTGTGCAGTGCCGGACTTTTCCGTGCAAACTGCAAGGCTTCCAAATGACGGTCGTGGTGCATATCGGTTCCCACTGCACCGATTACATCCATTTCGATGAGCTTTTCCGCAATGCGTCGCGCATCGGGGCCATAATAACCCGATAATGAATTGATGTTCAGCTGCAGGATGATTCCTTTCTCATAAAAAGCCAGATACTGGTCAAGGTCATGATACCAATACGGATAGCGCTCGGGATGCGCAAGTATCGGTCGGTATCCCAGCGTTTGAGCCCTGAACAAAACAGCGTGGATACTGTCGGGTGGATTGATGTATGACACTTCCACCAAGAGGTAGCGATCGCCAAATGTCAGTAGCTGCTCCTCTTCCAGCTTGCGCATGAAGCCATCGTCAACATAATATTCTGCTGCAGCTTCAATGTTGACCGGAATCCCCTCTTGTTTTACTGCAGCTTTAACCAGTTCCAGTCCACCCAGGATGGTCTCTGGCGTATTACGGTAATAATCGCTCATCACATGGGGTGTAGTGATCAGCTTCTGGTATCCCGAAGCATGCAGGGCACGAATCAAGTTGAGGCTGTCCTCGATGGTTTTAGCCCCATCATCAATCCCCGGAATCAGATGGGAGTGCATATCGGCACCGATACTGCTGAGATCGGCGGCAGGCATTTCCTTCTCCCGGCCGAAAAGCCGGCTCAGTCCCTTAAACATGCGTGTATGTTTTTCTGAACCAATCGGCCGTAATCCTCAGTCCGGCTTCCAGATTGAATCGCGGGCTATATCCCAGCAGGCTTGAGGCCAGTTGGATGTCGGCCAGGGAGTTCCGGATGTCACCGGGACGATCAGGTACGTATTTGGGCTGTGCTTCTCCACCGGTAATCGAGGCGAGCGTGTGATACAATCTGTTGACGGTGATGTTCTCACCTACGGCAACGTTATATACTTTGTTAAGGGCAGTGCTGTTATCTGTGAAGAGTGCGAGTACATTCGCCTGTACGGCGTTTTCCACGAAGGTGAAGTCGCGGGTTTGCTCCCCGTCTCCATAAATCACCGCTTCCTGCTGGTTGATGAGTGCATTCAGAAACAAGGGGATCGCTGCAGCATAGGGCCCGCTGGGGTCTTGATTCGGGCCAAACACATTGAAGTAGCGTAGTCCGATCAGATCCATCCCGTAGTTGCGATGAAATACACCTGAATACAGTTCATTGGTGAGTTTCGAAACCGCGTAGGGTGAAAGGGGGTTGCCCAAATTGGCCTCCTGCTTAGGGCTTTGTGTACTGTCGCCGTAAACGGAACTGCTGCTCGCGTATACTGTTCTCCGGATACCGGCATCGCGGGCGGCCAGGAGGATATTCAGAAAACCTGTTGTGTTGGCTTCGTGTGTGGCGATTGGATTTTTGATTGAGCGTGGAACCGAGCCCAAGGCAGCCTGATGGCAAAGATGGGTCATGCCCTCACAGGCACGAGCACAATCTTCCGGTCGCGTTATATCTCCCTCGATAAATTCAAAGGATGGGTGGTTTTTGAATCCATCCAGGTTACGAATGAATCCGTTACTCAGGTTATCCAGTACACGCACACGGGCAGCTCCATGCTGAAGGAGGTAGTGTGTGATATTGGATCCGATGAAACCCGCACCTCCGGTAACCAGTATCCCGGCCTCATGCAATTGAGCCGTATGATAGGCTTGTTCAAAAAGTGCAGCGTTCTGCATGGGTTCAGCGGTGCTCGTATTGTTTGCTGTAATATTCGGCATATTCTCCGGAAGTCACGGAGCGAATCCACTCACTGTTGTTGAGGTACCAGTCCACGGTTAGCTCAAGCCCTTCCTGGAATTGCAAAGAAGGTCTCCACCCAAGCTCACGTTCGATTTTTCCGGCATCAATGGCATAGCGGAGGTCGTGACCTGCTCTGTCTTTGACAAATCGGATCAGATTGGCCGATTCCCCCTCCGGTCTATTCAACTTCCGATCCATCACCGCGCAAAGCAAGCGGATCAGATC
>JBJTJB010000070.1:0-10554 GCA_046095245.1 Bacteroidota bacterium
ATCCTACTTGGATTCCTGAAGCCATTCCTTCCAGATCCGACGGGATTGTTCAGTCAGCAAATCCTGTTTCTGGAATCCATTGGCCAAGGCGAATTGTAAAGCGCCCTCACCAACCAGAATCACATGGGGTGTTTTTTCCATCACCATACGGGCTACGCGCACGGGATGCATAATGTGCTCGAGACACATCACAGATCCGATATTGCCCGCCTCGTCCATGATGCATGAATCAAGTGTGACACGGCCATCGCGGTCCGGCAACCCACCATACCCGACACTGGTATCGTCGGGATCAGCCTCGGGCACCATTACACCGCGTTCAACCGCATCAAGAGCACGGCCACCGGTGGATAACACCTCCCAGGCTTTCGCATTGGCCTTCACATTCGGAGCCCAAGTGGAGATAACTAAAGGGGATCCCGCCTCTGTTGCAGGAATTGCTGCAGCTTGTGTTTGTTTGGAAGCGAGCAAGAGTGCTCCTGAACCCAGCAGGGATTGTGTGATGAATGTGCGGCGTTTCATGGATAAAGTATCTGTATGGTGATTTACAACTTATCGAACAATGATCTCATCACAGAAGATGAAGGCATCAAAACCGGCACCCGGATGCCAGGCAGGGAGTTTTCCGTAATTGCTGGCCTTAACCCGAACTGCCTTCGCTCTGACGGGACTGAATTCTACGCGAAGGATCATCTGTTGGGCGTCCATGGACGAATCCGAAACGGCATGGTTGGCTTGTCCCACATAGCGCCATTGTACACCATCATCGGAAATTTCCACGCGCATATCCTTCGGATAAAAAATCCAGGGGCGCACATCTTGTAGGAATCCGGTTTCGACAGAGCGGATTTCCTGTGGCTGATCGAAGCGAATCTCAACATCCATATCCTGACCCTGGTATCCGTGCCAGTCGCCTTTTCTCCAGTTCGTGGAGCCACGGATTCCATCAATCATGGATGCAGGACCCTCGGCCATGTATTGCCGGTTGGGTGTACTGTGCAACACCACCTCCCAACGGGAGGGCACTTTGAAAAACGCAGCCGAGCTCAAGCCGCTTGGTGTACCTGTACCCATGCAACGGGCATGCACAACGGTGGAAGCCAGTATCATGAATGGCCCCACATAGGTTTTATCAAGTTGCAGGGAATCACCACTTGTGCTATACCGGATGTTTGTACCTGTCATGGTGACCTGAAGGCTATCGGCGAAAAGCCTATCCTTCGCCGCAATTACAGGTGCCGGAGTAAAGCCGCCATCGGGCATCGTTCCCCTGCGCTCTGGCGTAACACCCCGATTCAGGAAGGGCTCTGCCACGAGTTCGAACTTGAGTTCTTTCGCAGCCAATAATTCCTGGTGTGTGATGAGATTACTCTCAACGGCCTTTCCATCGATGGTCAGGCGTTTCACATACCTGGATCCGCTTGTTTCACGACGAGCTACTATACGCAATGTTTTACCTGGATCGAGTGTGACCATCGCCGTATCGAACAGCGGTGTGCCTATGGCATAGTATGGACTACCCGGCGTGACCGGATACAATCCCATGGCGCTCCACACAAACCAGGCTGACATTTGTCCGCAGTCTTCGTTCCCCGGTAAACCTTCGGGGCCGGGATGATACAAGCTATCCATAATCTGCCTCACCAGGCGCTGTGTTTTCCAGGGCTTCCCGATGTAGTTGTACAAATAGGCCATGTGGTGACTCGGCTCATTTCCGTGTGCATACTGTCCGATCAATCCTGTTATATCGGCCTGGGTGCGTCCGGTGGTTTGCGATGATGCCGTAAAAAGTCCATCGAGTTTTTTCTCGGCTTCATCCGGACCTCCCATCAAGTCGACAAGGCCGGGAATATCCTGGGGCACAAAAAATGAATACTGCCAACTGTTCGCTTCTGTATAATGGTTGTTGACTTCCCGCGGATCGAAACGCGGAAGGAAGCCTCCGTTCCTGCGCGGACGCATGAATCCGCTTTCCGGATCATACACATTGCGATAGGATGAGGCCCGTCGGTAGTACAGGTTCATGTCATCCTTTTTCCTCAACATGCGGGCAACCTCGGCAATGCACCAGTCATCGTACGCGTATTCGAGTGTCTTCGATACCGATTCATGTTCGTCTTCCACTCCCATGTAACCACGGATCATATACGCCGGCAATCCGTAATGATTCCAAGTGGCACTTTTCTTCATGGCTTCGAATGCAAGCAACGTATCGAATCCACCGATTCCCTTTACAAGCGCATCGGTGATCACCGGAATGCTATGGTACCCGATCATGCAATCGGTTTCGTTGGCACCAAGTTCCCAAACCGGCAGACGTCCGCCCTGTTTGTATTGGTTCAGAAAAGTACGGATGTAATCGAGCGTACGCGGCTTGTCGATGAGTGCGTAGAGTGGATGTACGGCGCGGAACGTATCCCACAGGCTGAACACGGTATACTGCACATGTCCTTTAGCGGTATGAGTCCGGTTATCGCGTCCCCTGTAACGGCCATCCACATCCGAAATCACGTTCGGAACAACCATGGTATGATATAGTGCAGTATAAAAATTGACCAGATCCTCACGATCGTTTCCGCTGACACGGATCCGGCCCAATTCGCGGTTCCATGCTGCCCGGGCACCCATGCGCACCCGCTCAAAATCCCATCCCGGTAATTCAGTCTGCAGGTTCTTGCGGGCGCCCTCCGCATCGACAGTCGAAATTCCGACTTTGACCATGACAGGCCCCTTCCCGCTCGCAAAGCGCAATGCAAATGCCAAATCGCCGCCTTCGAATTGCATCCCTTGTTTTAGGATCTTGCCCTCCCGGTTACTCAGGCACTGGGTCAGCGGTTGTGAAAACTCCATGCAGAAGAACACATATTGATCCTTCGCCCAGGCCTCGCTGTGGCGATATCCCTCAACACGTGTGGGGCTGACATACCGGAACGAAGCGCCCAATGTCTTGTCACGATGACGCAGATCAATGAGCACTTGCCGCTGATCCGTATTGGTGGATGGATAACGGTACCGGTGTAACCCTGTTCGTGTGGTGGCCGTGAAATCGGCACGGATGCTGTCATCGCTCAGATATACAGCATAGTATCCGGGCTCTGAGCGCTCGTCTGAGTGCCTGTAGCGTGATGCATAGGCATCAGGATTGAAGTCAGGAGTACCCGTGAAGGGCATGACCAGGATATCACCGTAGTCGGAACAACCCGTTCCGGAAAGATGTGTATGGGTGAATCCGTAGATCAAGCTATCGGCATGATAATATCCTGCACAGCCTTCCCAGCTGGCATCGCGACGCGTATCGGGACTCAGTTGGACCATTCCGTAGGGAAGTGTGGCACCCGGATAAGTATGTCCTACCCCGCCGGTGCCTGTCATGGGATCGACATACCGCGTCAGATCCTGTGCATTGAGTACACCACATAGTACAATGAAAAGAAGCGTGGTAAAAGATATCCTGAGGTTCATAGGTTAAAGATACTTTTCATTTGCGGATGGTGTTGTATGATTTCCACTTCACCGATGCCGGATTTGCTCCCTTCATAGTGATCCGCTTGATCTCACCGGGCATGAGATTGAATCCGTTGTCGGAGAATTCGGCAGTACCGGAAGACTCATACAGGTAAACTCCATACGTAAAGCGGTCTGCCACCATCAGAAGCGTCTTATCGTCATATGCATGCAGGGAAATTTCCGGTTTGAGCAGGAGCAGATCCCGCGGAAGTACAGGCAGATGAAACCTTCTGGATAGGATCCTGAACGTGAAATTATCCTCCACTTCGACGTAATATACTGTCTCGGCCGATTTCAGGTTGCGCAACAATGCCAGCGGATAAGATACCACCGATGCTATTGCCGTATCGGGTCGAACACGGATGCGTCGTTCATCCAAAATCACCGGCGATGCCATACTGTCTGCAATGTTTAGAAACATCAGCCTGATATTCAGGCTGACTTCCGTTTTCCCATCGAAATGCAAGGGAGTGACGAGTTGTCCGTCGCGCTCGGTCACGCCAACAAACAGGCTATCGAAAGCCGCTCGGGCAGCGTGTACGATAAGTTTGGATCGACCGAGGTGATCCAATGCACTCCACGAGACTGCCGGCCAGCAATCGTTCCATTGCCAAAACAGGGTTCCCCGGCAAACCGGATACGCAGAGCGGTGAGCAGTAAATGCGATGTCCATTCCGTAAGCCTGCTGCAATTGACTCATGTAGGGATAATCCATAAAAAGAATTGGTGTTCCGAAATGGATCCGGAGATATTCATCTATCGTTTCAAATCCGCGGGGGTGTTTCTGGTGTGCACGAAAACCGGTCGATTTGAATGAGATGGTGTCGACCCAATTCTTAAAGGATGAGGCTTCGGGCATGGACTGGAAACCGTATTCACTCATGAAACGGCCGGTTTTTACCTTGTAGGTCGCAAAGGGCTCCATTCCCCACCACACTCCCCAGTAATGCGAATCACCCTTGATCATGCTTTCGGGACGGCCCCAACCGATTGATGGTGATGAGGGCCAATAATAACTCCTGGGGTCCTGTTTTTGCACTACTTTCGGCAGAATTTGATGAAAGATCTGGCGGTAATCGTTCCAAATGCGGGTGGAATCGGATGATGTGTATCCGTACTGACGTTGCCAACCCCAGTTGTGCCAACCCTCGTCATTCTCATTGTTTCCACACCACAATGCGATGCAGGGATGCTTGGATAAACGTCGGACGTGTTCGATAGCCTCCAAGCGGAAGGATTCGCGAAAAGCCGAATCACCCGGCACCATACTGCAAGCAGACATGAAATCCTGCCACACAAGAATTCCGTTTTGATCGCAGGCATCATAAAAGGATTCGGGAAGGTAAATTCCTCCACCCCAAACCCGCAGCATATTGAAGTTCGCTTCGCGGGCTTTGCGTACGAGTGCCTCAAATGCCGAATCGTCTATTCGCGCAGGAAAGGGATCGGGCGGGACCAGATTGGCTCCACGCACGAACACATCCCTCCCATTCACCCTGAAGCCGAATGCAACGCCGATGCTATCGGACTGATTGATGAAATCGATGGAACGGAAACCGGTTGTGCAGGTTACCACCTGATCGGATTTGCCCAACAACGAACAGGAAAAACGATACAGCCGCTGGGAACCGTGAGTACTCATATGCCAGGCTTGAAGTCCGGTCATTTGCAGAGGAAACTCCACCCGGCATGTGCCATCCGGATCAACCGCTTGAGGTAATGTATCCACTGCAAACCGATGCAGAAGCCGGCCCGTTTCATCCCGCAACTCGATCAACTCATTGGAAGGCACAAAGCCTCCGTTGCTTTCAAGTGGAAGCCGTCGATTCGGATCGCTGTAATGCAGGGATACAATCACTTCGGCGGTATCACTGTGAAAGGTCAACTGACGAATGGACAAATCGTTGAGCCGGAAACGCTGGTTTGCCTTTAACCGTACCGGCCTCCAGATACCACAACTGTTCAATTCAGGAGCCCAATCCCATCCATAAACATATTGCGCCTTACGTGTAAAACTCCGTAAGCCTTCGGGTAAGGTGTAAGGAATTTGTTTGGCTAAATCCGCAGCGACCTTGCTTGTCGGTATGAAATCAACCCGCAGGTGATTCTCCTGCTTCAATAGTCCGGCAACCGAAACAGACCAGGTTCTAAACATGTTGTCTGCTTTCAGGATCAGGGAATCGTTCAGGTACACCTTTGCATAGGTATCGAGCCCATCGAATTGCAGTAACTGATCACCGGAACCCGTAAAAACTGAATCGCATCGAAAATGGGTTTCGTAGGTCCATTCCGTTTCAGAAATCCATTTCTGAGCGGCAGCGTTGTTGTTTTTCAAGGGATCTTTAATCATCCCGTTACGCATCAAATCGAGGTGGACACAACCCGGCACCATCGCCTTCCGGCTTTCCTGCGAAGCGGACTTCCGGAAGGTCCAGTCGCTTAGCGTGATAACTTGCTCCTGCGCTGACGCAACATACATCGGGAAAATCAACACCAACACCAGTGTGCGGAAAACGGTATTCATCCAGATTGGGTTATGTTGTTTTAATACACCTGAATTTCGGAGATGAACATCCAACCATCCTCACCGGCACCAGCGCTCCCTTCGGGATTCTTGCCGATGCTTTCCAGGGTGATGAACAGCTTATCGATGGATTCATCGACCGGGATCACTATGCGTCCGACCCCATTGACGGGAGTACCGGTCTCAACGCGGGTTTCGCGGGTATCGACAGAAGCGGTACAGGCACGTGGTGCATGAATCCAGCTGACCGGATCGTGCAGGTAGGTGACGGCAATGCTGTCAATGCGTACTGAACGGCCAAGTTCGAGGGTGATAACGGGTTCCTTTCCAAGCCACCCCACCCATTGCTTGCCTACCCAAGGCAGACTTCCGATCCGTGCATCGGTCAACACCGACCCGGGATTCCGATACGCTTTGTCCCCTTCGGGCTCGAGGCTGACCTTTGAACCTGCCGCCTTGCTGAACTCGAACTCGAAGGATTGGGTTTTTTCGGTTCCGGCAGTGGTGCTTCGCACAAACAGGGTTCCGTTGCTTTCTAAAACAATCGGACCGGAATAGGCAGAAAAAGCAGGTTTTGTGTCGGGGGTACTCCAGGCGGATTCAAGTTTCTGCGGGACTTTTGATTGCAGACTGAAGAGAAGCGTCCCGGGTCGTGTGCCGCTTTCAATGCGGTAATCAGGAAGCATCCAGGTCGTGGAGTAATTCAGACCCCAGCGCTTCAGGATTTGCTGATAGTCGGTGAGCCGGGCATAAAAACCCGGAAGATTGTGACTTGAAGTGTCGGTCCACAACACTTCGCTCAAAGCACAAAGCCTGGGAAGTAACATGTACTCGACCTGCCTGGTATCGTACATGTATTCGGTCCACACATTAGCCTGTGCACCGAGGATATACCTGGCCTCATTCGCATTCAGTTCAGCAGGAATGGGTCGGTAGGCATAGACTTTTTCGAGCGGCGTATAGCCGCCTATGGCCAGCGGTTCGGTGTTCCGCTCCCCTTGATAATGATCGAAATAGCAGTGCGAACCCGGCGTCATCACGACCTGATGACTATCGCGGGCGGCAGCGATTCCACCCTCCGTACCCCGCCAGCTCATCACCGTCGCATTGGGAGCCAAACCGCCTTCGAGTATTTCATCCCAGCCGATGATTTGTCGCCCGGCAGCATTCAGGTATCGTTCAATCCGCCGAATGAAGTGGCTTTGCAATTCATGTTCATCGCGCAAGCCATTCGCTTTCATCGTTGACTGGCATTTGGGGCATTCCTTCCAGCGCGTCTTGGGACATTCATCGCCACCGATGTGGATATACTTCGATGGGAAAAGCTCCATGACTTCAGTAAGGACCCCTTCCAAAAACGCGAAGGTGGAATCATTCACACAGAAAACATCATCGAACACGCCCCAGCCCCGGGCGACTTCCGTTACGTTTCCGGTGCAGGAGTACTGCGGATACGAGGCAAGTGCTGCCAAGGCATGCCCGGGCATTTCAATTTCCGGAATAATGGTGATCCCCCTGTCCTGAGCGTAACGAACCACTTCGCGGATTTCATCCTGCGTATAGAATCCCCCGTGGGGAATGCTGTCGAAGCGCTGATCACGGTAAGGGCCGATCATGCTACCCGTACGCCATGCCCCTTTCCGGGTCAGTTCAGGATACCTGCGGATTTCGATACGCCATCCCTGGTCTTCGGTGAGGTGCCAGTGGAAGGTGTTCATTTTATGCAACGCAAGGACATCGATATAGCGCAACACAAATTCCTTCGGCATGAAATGCCTGCATACATCCAGGTGAACTCCCCGGTAAGCGAATTGTGGCTGGTCCTGAATTCCCATGCAGGGGATTTTTCCCTGATTGGCAGACGACAGAAGCTGAAAAAGGGTTGAAGTTCCGCGTAACAGTCCGCTTGTGCTGCCGTTGAGTGTTATGGATCCGGATTTCACACGAAGGCTGTAGGCCTCCGAAGGCCCGGTACTCAGACTAAACGCAATGAACGGCGTACGAGGTGATGCTACAGATCGGATGGGTAGTGTATCCAGACCACTCATGCCAAGCCAGTGATTCAGTAATCGCGCAGCGGGAAGCGCATCTCCTTCGGCCAGCAATACTGTACGCGGTGTGATGGTGAAATGTCCGCTATGCATTTCCATCCGGTTCGGAGCAGGGATGAGTGGCGGCACCTTGTTTTCATCACTTGCGGCGAAGGCGGAACCCTCCGCAAACAGGATGAATAGAATCCGGACGAGCAACCTCTTTCTCATACCTTATGCCTCTGCCTCAGGTGAAGTATGGTATGCAATGCCGCGTTGTCGGAGCAATTGGCTCACCCTAATCGCATACCAGGCGAGATACGCGAAGCAGGCAACCCCCACCACATAACTGTAGCGGATACTAAGCAACTGATCATCGGCAAGCCAGCCTTGCAACAGACTAATAACCCCTCCACCCATGATCATCATGATCAGCAACCCTGAACCCTGGTTGGTATGCTTTCCGAGCCCGGCAATGGCCAAGGTGAATATGCATGGCCACAAGGTGGAACAAAAGAGCCCTACGCTGATGAATGCATACACCGCTATCATGCCTTCACTCAGCATCCCGATGATGAGTGAGGTGATACCGCAAAGGGAGAAAATAAGCAGCTGTTTCGCCGGATTACCCTTGCTGAAATAATCGGCTACAATCAAGAAAACGATAACTGCCGCATAAATCGGGAAGGGAGTAATGTCGGTCCCGCCGATGGCGTTAACGAAAAGAAAAATGCCAAAGGCGACATACGGAAGCAATACATTGAGCACTCGGGCCAGACTGGGCCTGACTCCGAAACTACCAACAGCTCCGGTCCAGCGGCCAATCATCAGGCTCGCCCAAAACAAGGATACATACGGCGCAACCTCATTGACCGGTGTATTCAGATACACACGCATGTATTCCGGCAGGTTCGATGCGGTGGATACTTCCACTCCAACGTAAAGGAATATGGCAACCATCCCAAGGCGTAGTTGGGGAAAGTTCAATGCTGATCCGCCCGGTGTATCGGTAGAAAGTTCACGATCACCGTGTGCGATTTGATTGGGCAGGGATGAAAACCTGAACAGCAAGGCCACCAACAGGAACGCCGCTCCGAGGATGAGATAGGGTCCTTTTACAGCCGACAGGGAATCGAGATCTGATCCGGCGATGGATCCGAATAGCGCGAAACTGACTATCACAGGACCGATGGTCGTTCCGATGTTGTTAATGCCACCGGCAAGGCTGAGACGCTGCGCCCCTTTGCGCGGATCCCCAATGGTGATGACAAGGGGATTGGCGGCGGTTTGCTGCAGCGAAAACCCAAGCCCGACGATGAACAGTCCGCTGATCATCAAACCGAATGATGCCGTTTCGGCGGCAGGATAAAACAACAGAGTACCCAACGCTGAAATCACCAAACCGAGCGCAATGCCGTTCTTGTATCCCAGGCGGTTGAGTAAATCCTCGCCCTGCCGTCGGCTGATAAGCACATACACCAGGGAACCGACCGTATAAGCTACATAAAAAGCAAAGCTGATCATCTGGCTTTGCCACTGTTCAAGCTTCAGTTGCTGTTTGAATACGGGAATCAGGATATCGTTGCTGGCAGCGACAAATCCCCAGAAGAAGAAGACCGAAATGAGGATGGGCAGGGAAGCTAAAGGGCGTTGGATTGACA
Organism: Bacteroidota bacterium; assembly: GCA_046095245.1. Taxonomy (GTDB): domain Bacteria; phylum Bacteroidota; class Bacteroidia; order AKYH767-A; family OLB10; genus JAJTFW01. Next base: position 9,723 of record JBJTJB010000070.1, read on the forward strand.
TAGGCGCTAGGATGATGAAAAATAAGCAATCGGCACATACCCTCCCTGAAAAACATGCGCTGTTTAACACGTATCGGCTGTTGAAAACAATGAACCGATGAAACCTGATACGGGAGGGTAGCGTAATAGCTTTGCAATTCAAATCCATAGATTCATGACCCGCATCCTCACACTCGCCACGGTGGCCCTGTTCCTGACCGCCGGCTGTGTCAGCAAGAAGAAATACAAGGAACAAGTCAGTAAATACAGCGAACTGAAAGCCGATTTTGATACGACGGAAAGCAATCTGCAACGCTGCCTGGCCGAACAGAACGAGAAGGATGCCGAATTGCGTAAACTGCGCAAAGACCTGGAAGAAGCCAAAGCCAGCGGCGGCGCCTTGCTCAAGCAACTCAGCGACATGTCGGTTATCAGCACCGCGCAGGCTGAGAGCATCCGTAAATCCATGGAAACGCTGAGTTCAAAAGATGCCTACATCAAAGACCTCCAGGTAGCCAACGCACGTAAGGATTCACTCAATATGGCACTGGTGTTGAATCTGAAAGGTGCTCTCCAGGATGTGAACGACGAAGACGTAAACATCCGCGTGGAGGGTAGCGCCGTATTCATCAATATTTCCGACAAGATGCTGTTCCGCAGTGGTAGTTATGAAATCACCCCACGCGCAAAAGAGGTACTTGGCAAAGTGGCCACGGTGCTCAAGGGTCAGTCAGAAATGCAATTCATGGTAGAGGGACATACCGACAACAAAGCCATCAGCACGCCTACCGTTCGCGATAACTGGGATCTGAGCGTATTGCGGTCAACGGCAGTGGTACGCACACTTCAAAGC
>JBJTJB010000071.1:0-5761 GCA_046095245.1 Bacteroidota bacterium
CTTTAATACCGGTAATCCGTTACCTCAAACCGGATATTGTGATTTGCAATTCGAACAGCGATCGCCACCCCGATCACGGAAAAGGAGCACGTCTTGTTTCCAAAGCCTGTTTTCTTGCCGGACTGCCGCGAATTCCAAGCCAATGGGACGGTGAGGAGCAATCAGCCTGGAGACCCAACGCAGTGTACCACTACATTCAGGATCGTTACCTCAGACCTGATTTTGTGGTCGACATCAGCGACCTTATTGAACTAAAAATGAAATCGGTGATGGCTTTCAGGACCCAGTTCTATGATCCGGATTCCAACGAGCCGGAAACTCCCATATCGGGGAAGGCGTTTCTTGAGTTTTTGTACGCAAGAGCAATCGATTTTGGTCGGCCGGCCGGCTTCCAATACGCAGAGGGTTTTCAGGTTGAGCGTTATCCGGGGGTCGACACGCTGTTCGATTTACGCTGAGGCAGTTCATTCTTGCATTCGAAAATCATCGCCATCTTAAAATCAGAAGGGGAGCCGTTTGGCTCCCCTTCTGATTTTAAAGTACAGCTTCCGGATTACTTCTGGATGCTGAGGGTCTTGCTGGTCATTTCACCGTCGAGGATGATTTGAACAACGTAGAGACCGGTAGCAGCTTCGCTCAGGTCAAGCTGCAGGTTGTTGCTGCCAGCTGCGCGGAAACCGTAGTTGTTGCTGAATACATTCTGACCGAGGTTGTTTACCACGTTCACAACGATGTTCGAGCCTTTCTTCAGGTCGAGGACCAGGTTGCTCAGCGCTGAGGTGGGGTTCGGGTAGAGGGAGATTGTGTTCAGGCTGTTGGGCAGTTCGTTAACAGAAGTAACGAACGGAATTACGTAATCGGCAGAACCGAACTCAAGTCCACCTACATACTCGTGCATCCAAGGATTGGTGTCGAGTCCGCCATCAACGAGGCAGCGGCTGGTCACAGCAGGAACAACGAAATTGCCTGATGCATCCCAACCATCACCTGCAACACACAGCCAGTAGTTATTGGAATCGTAGCTTCCGTTAGCAGTGAAGTTGATGGGGTTGGAGTAGAGTGAATTGGTGAAGTCAGCAGCTACACCGATGATGTTCGGGTAGAGGTTGGTCGCAGCGATTGACGTGTCGGTGTCTATCCAGAAGTACGCCATTTTGGTGGCATCGTTTGAACGGCACATTTGTACACGTCCATCGAATGAAACAGCCCAACCAAGCGTGTTTGCACTGGTGGCGGCATCAATCGGGTCTGGATCGGTAAAGATAGTTCCAGCCCAAAGTGCGTTCCAGTTACCGCCGTTGTCTTCGTACACATCGAAAATGGTACCGTAGCTATTCAGGAAGCCGAGTGAGTCGAGGTCATTGGAGTATGAACCTGCAACTTCGCAGAGGATGTGGATTTTTCCATTGGCATCAACCTGTACATCCATGCTGTTATTCAGGTACCAGAAGGGACGGTCGTTCGCAGGATTTGCTGCAGAAGATTGGGGGAAGAAACCAGCGAAGAGCGGAGAGAAGTCACCACTGTAGTACAGTGACCAGGTCGCGCCGGCATCGGTGGTGCGGTAGATGATCGGCATGGGGGAGAGGTGATCGTTGATTGAGTCACGACCGATCAATACCAGGTAACCGGTAACTCCATCCTGTGAGAAGGCGATGTTTCCGAGGGATGAGAAATTCTGGCTGCCATCAGCAGGATCATTGCTGAATGCATGGTAGATCAGCGTCTGGTTCCAGGTGTAGTTGTTGTTTGCAGCATCCCATACACCGCGGTTGATTACAGCACCGTCGAAGTAAGGCGCAGTAGCATTGAAATCATAGTTCGATCCCAATACATATACGTTACCGTTGGTTCCGGTGCACATACCCAAACGGGGCATGAACTGGATAGTGGATGTAGCAGAGGCGTTGGGGATGTTCAGGACTGAACTGTTTTGGTTATCCAAACGGAGTGAAGCGAATGTGCCACCGTCCCATGTTGAACCACCTGCAATTAAGGGTGCTGAAATGACGGCATATGCTTGATTCGCTGTAGTATTTCCAGGAGGATTTGCGACCACGCCGTTGGGATACCTATTAACTGGGTCTGGTCCGTTTTGGGTCATTATAAGAGTAGTGTCCCAAGTCTGACCTTTATCGTAGCTGACATGCGTTTGGATAATACCACTATTGCTAACGGCAGGAGTAATACCGATGGACTTACGATTGCTGTAGCTGAGTACATCAACAGCTCCATTGTACGCGGCCAATGTTCCTTCACTTACAAGTGAACCGTAAATGTTTGAAGACGAGGCAATGTCGGTTTTGGTAGCAACGGCAATCGTATTGGTGTTGCTGCTTCCCTTACGCACTGGAGCCTTTGTTGTGAGGTTGGTGGCCACCGGTGTGTTGGGCTCAACCTTGGGGATGAACTTACCGGCTTTGACAACCTTTCCAGGTGCCATCACACGGTTTTGAGCGTCGGCTGGTGCCGACAGACAAGCTGCAGCGAGGAGCAGTGCACCTACGCGTCCAACCTGACCGAAGAGTACGTTTTTCTTCATGTGGTTTTGGTTTTGATTATTGATGATTGTGAGTGATATGGTTTCTTGATTTGGAATCCGGTGGCATTCGCCGGATATACAAACATAGCGGAATGATCGAAAAATCCGTCTGTCTTGCGGGTGTAATTATTCACATGTCCAAAACCCATTTGAACGAGCCATGGGATTGAAAACAGTCTGTTTCATTGTTAATTTATTGATTAACAATGAATTCAGAAACACAGTATGCGCCTAGTAACAGCAGTGAATAAACCAGCCAGAGTTTAATTGGATGAAAATCATGTAACCGATGGGGAGTTTCGCGTTTCAACCGGAAGTATAAAACAGTTTTTTCTGTGGAAAATGCAATAACGGTTCCCCAGGCAACGCCCTCAATGCCGGCTACAAAGAGTAGCCCAAGGCTGCAAACAATGTTAACCGGTAATTCAATCAAAGCAGTTTTAAAAATCAGATCGTTTCTGCCCATGGCCATGACCAGTGTTTGCGGAAAGCAAACGCGGGCAATTACCAGAAGCAGATAGATGTTGAACACAGAAGCACTTTCAGCAAAGGCTTCACTGAAAAAAAGCGGAAAGATGATGTGACTGGAAAGGACCAACCCGATTGAAACCGGAAAAACCAGATGCATCAATCCGGCCGTTTCGCGTTTCAATTCTCCCATCGACTCAGCCGACATGCCGTTCTGGGCCAATCCGGCAACCATCGCCGACGATAAGGCTGCAGCAAGTAGTGTGGCAAAGGGGAGTTCCCTGGCGCCGTAGCGGAATACGGCAAACGCGTCCGGTCCCAGGAAGTGACCTACGATCAAACCATCAATCGTTTCTGCCGAGCCGGAAATAAGCATACTGAAAACAAGCGGTGCACTGGCTGCCGCCATGGCTACGATCCCTGATCGCGTAGGAAGTTCGAATCCCTCTCGACCGATGAGCGCCAGGGCCAGGAGGTTTCGGGTCGCGGCGATGGCCAGCAACAGGAGCAGTAAGCTGTGAATGCCCCCGCCCTGAGAAAGGACAAGTACGACTCCAATCAGATGGGATAGGAGCAGGAAAATTCCATACAGGACCAGTCCAATAGCCCTTTTGCGGACCAGCAGAATGGATTCATTGATGAAACCGATGTTGTTTAGAAAAACAAAGGCCAGAAAAACGGGATAGGAGGATTCGAGTTCTGGTCCTGCCCATGCAATTACCATAGGCTTCAGAAAAAACAGCAGGGTGGTAATGAGCAGAGAACACAAGATGAGCAAATTGTAGGTGTCATTGATTTTCCTTCGCTCACTACGTTCAGTGTCGGTGGCAAATCGGCCTGCGAAAGCTCCGCTGATTCCGTTAACCCAGAAAAAGCCCGTTGCAGCCGAAAGGAAAACGAGTGATTCGTAGGTTCCAATGCTCGGCAAGGACAAGCCCGAATGAGCCAGGATGATTCCGGTCAGAAATGCAGCCGAAAAGCGCATCAGCTGAAAAGCCTGCATGGCCCTCACTGGGCTAAATTTCTGAAGTGTTGGTATCACCCTAGTGTGTGAATCGGTGTCGTACGTGCAGAAGGATTGAATTTCCGATGACCACTACGTCCGAGAAAGCCATCGACATGGATGCTAAAAGCGGACTTAGGTAACCGGCGGCAGCCATGGGAATTGCAACCAGGTTGTATGCGAGTGCCCACAAAAGGTTTTGGCGGATGGTTCGGATTGAGCGCTTGGATAAGTTCAGTAAATCAGGCAACAAACCAATGGGCTGATTGTTTAACAAAACGATTTCGGCAGTTTGAATGGCAATTGAGGATCCTTCACCTACCGCAATTCCGACATCAGCAACAGCCATTGCAGCAGCGTCGTTTATTCCATCGCCGATCATGGCTACGGGCCCGTCTTTACGGAGCAGCTGGATACGATCGAACTTATCGTCCGGCAATTGCTCTGCGTAGAATTCATCGATACCCAGCTGTGCAGCTAAATCAGCACATGCTTTTTTACGGTCGCCGCTTAGGATCACAATCCGCATGCCCATGTCGCGACAACTGCGAATAACGTTTGCTGCTTCTTTGCGTGGCGGATCGCTGAACCGCACCCGGGCAATAATCACCTGATCGGAATTGAGAAAAACCTGATGGGTCGAATCGGGCTCTGCTCCGGTAAACCGTGCGGATCCGACCCGGATCACTTTTCCATCTGTTGTAACGGCCTCAACACCCTGACCTTTTATTTCACGAATTTCTTTGAAGCGGAATTCCATAGGCAGGGATTCGTGGCTGAATTCAGCGGCAAGTGTCCTCGCGTACGGATGCGTTGAATACTGTTCCAATGTTCCAAGCAGGGCCTTCACAAGTTGAGGGTTTGAGTCGGTTTCCAGCGATTCAAGTTTCATTTTCCCCTCCGTAAGTGTTCCGGTCTTGTCAAAAACCAGGGTTCGCACTCCGTTCAGCCTCTCCAGAGTGTCTCCGCCTTTAATCAGAATCCCATTTCTCGCAGCATGCCCTATAGCCACGGCTACTGCAGTTGGTGTAGCAAGACCCATCGCACAGGGACACGAAATGACCAACACCGCAATTGACCGCAAAAGCGATACCCCGCTATCCAAGCCCAGCCACAACCAGGAAATGAAGAAAGTGATGCAGGCAATCCCAATCACCACAGGAACGAACACGGCACTGATCCGGTCGCCGAAGCGTTGAATCTGAGGTTTACGCATGGCTGCGCTACGGATTACCTCTATCATCCTGCTAAGGGTAGTTGCCGTTCCGGCTTGCTTCACAATGCACTTGAGGTATCCCTCGCTCACAATAGTTCCGCTCATCACCTGATCGTTCGGGGTGATTTTGCGCATCATGGCCTCACCGGTCATCATGGATGTGTCAACGTGCGCTTCTCCTTCAAACACCAGCCCGTCTGCAGGAATCCGGGAACCGCTCTGCACCAGTACAAGGTCATTGGGCCGCAAAGCTGTTGCATCCACTTCTTCCGTTCGTTCGTCCGAAGTCATCGCGTTTATCAACCGACTGGCTTTTAAGGGTTGAAGGCGGACGAGTTCACTCAGCCCTTTTTGTGTAGAGCGAAGGCTGCGCCGTTCAATCAAATTGCCCAACAACAGCAGGGTGATAATACTGGCCGCGGTTTCGAAATACAGGTCAGCATGCAAGCCGTTTCCTCTTCGAATCCAGCTGAGTAGAGAGTAGATAAAGGCCGAAGCGGAGCCGAGTGTAATCAGTACATCCATATTGGAT
>JBJTJB010000072.1:0-2182 GCA_046095245.1 Bacteroidota bacterium
TCCCGAAAGTACGCACCCCCGGGTCCAGCGCACCAGATCGGGCATGGGCGCGACCGCCCGGCTAACCACATAGTCGAACGGCTCTTTTATTTCCTCCACACGCGACCGCACCACCCGAACATTTCCAAGTTCAAGCTGGGCAACCATGTCTGCCACAGCCTTCATCTTTTTCTCGATGGAATCCACCAAGGTGAACTGTACTTCGGGATTCACAATAGCCAATGGAATTCCGGGGAAGCCACCGCCCGTACCCAAATCAAGCACGCGGGCACCCGCCCAAAAACGGATGTAACGGTTCACCGATAAGGAATGAAGCACATGTCTCACTTCAAAGGTCTCCGTGTCCTTGCGTGAAATCAGGTTGATACGGGCGTTCCAGTCCAGCACAAGCTCCTTAAAGCGCCTCAATTGAACTTAGTGCTCGACGCTGAGTTCGGGTAATTGACGACGGTATGAAAACAAATGCCCCACGGAATTCTCCATGGGGCAAAGCTAGGTCGTAAATCCGCTCAGGCGATCAATCCTCCTGTTTGTAATCCGAATTTTTCATGATCTGATACAGGAACTCACGCGCCCTGAACAACTGAGCCTTCACCGTGCCAAGCGGTAAATCGAGTTCAACGGCAATCTCTTCGTATGAAAGTTCCTGGTAATAACGCATCTCCACCAGTCGACGATAGCGGGGCTTGAGCTTATCCACTACGTCCTTCATCATCATCACTTTTTGCTTTTTGATCATCACATCATCCGGGCTCGGACCATCGGACTTGAGTTCGATCCCCACTTCCTGTCCATCCTCGTTCTCGAAACCGCGATCGATGCTGAGCATCATCTTGCGTTTCTTTCGGATGAAGTCAATGCAGTTGTTTGTTGCTATTTTGAACAACCATGTACTGAACGCATAATCCGGCGTATACTGTTTGATGTTACGGAACGCCTTACCGAACGCCTCGATGGTCAAATCCTCGGCGTCGTCGCGGTTATTGACCATTTTTAGGAGCATGTAGTAAATCGAATCCTTGTACCGCGACATGAGTTCGGCATACGCCTTCTGATCACCCTGCTCTGCGGCACGGATAACCAGCTGATAATCCTTGATGGCCTTGTCGCTGAGGTGCTGTACATCTTCGGAGGCGACTTGCATGATGGGTTTGGGGTTCGTCAGGGTAGGGTTGGTCTGCTTGGCAATGCGGGCCTTTTCGGCCTTGGGAGGGTTCAGGGTAATTGTGCTCATCATTTCCAGTGTTGGTTGCGGTAAAACAAACTGGTTACGGCAAGTACGGGATAGAGAATCAAGGTCAGCAAATCAAACACGGGTACAAGAAACAGCAGGTCTGTTTCGCCGAGTTTTTTAAAGCCTTTCCAACTGATCAACATCTGTATTAGGAACCGTAACGTGAACCCTGTTACGGCTATTTCAAGATTTAGTTTCAGAATCAATTGGGCGAAAAGTAAGGTCCAGAACAAAAAGTGCGTGATTTGCCAACCCAGTAAAAAGCGCTTATCTCTGGATTTATAGAGTCTTCCCGCACTGATATGCCTGGTTTTCTGTCGGATCCACCCCGAAAAGCTTGTTTTGGGTGTAGAGTATGTAAGTGCCTCTGAATCAATTACTACGGCCGTGTTTCGGGAATCCGCCACCTCGTTTACAAAGAGGTCGTCATCGCCTGAAAGAATGTGGTAATGTTTGGCGAAACCTTTGTTTTTGAAAAAGAGGGTCTTGGTATACGCCAGGTTTCTTCCAACGCCCATGTACGCTCTACCATGCATGGCACGTGTCAGAAATGCCAGCGCATTCCATGCGGTCTCGAAGCGGATCCAACGGTTCAGGAAACCGGGAGCACGGAAATAGGCCCCGTAACCAAGAACCAGTGATTTGTCTGTACCGAAACCCGATGCCATCGAACGAAGCCAATTGCGTCCGGCCGGCTGGCAATCGGCATCAGTAAATACCAGGTGCTCGTATTCAGCCCCTTTGATCCCAATTGAAACTGCAAACTTCTTACCGTGCTGGTATTTCTCCTGTTCATTCAAGGTCACAACCTTCAACCTGGGATGTGTGCGTGCAAGCTCTTCAAGGTACTTCCCCGATTCGTCCCATGAACAATCGTTGACCACCACAACCTGGTATTCAGGGTAGTCCTGATTCAGGATCAGCGGCAGAAATTGCCGAAGGTTCTTG
>JBJTJB010000073.1:0-1752 GCA_046095245.1 Bacteroidota bacterium
CATTTTTACGTGCGGTGCAGTACACAATAGGGCAAGCAGATCCTTCGTTCTAGTCCTGAATTCCTTGCTAACAGGCCTCTGTTGACAAGAAGAACAGCACGAAAAACAAGCACGCGGCAGGAATTCTACTTTTAGGAACTGCATTCAAACCCTCTCTGTACGCACAACACCATGTCGATAGTTCTTCAAGTTAGCGGAATGACCCTGGGCGATACCGCCGCGGCTGCCGCCAATACCCTCAACTCAGCGATCGCTCCGGCGGCAGCTCCTGTAGCCGAGCAAAGCATGTCGCTTTGGGAAATGGCCAGCAAGGGTGGGCCCATCCTGATCCCCATTGCTGTATTGAGCGTGATGGCCCTGTACATCTTCTTCGAACGCCTCTTCGTCATCATGAAATATGGTCGCCTCGATCAAAACTTCATGAACCAGATCCGCGAGCAGGTCCATCAGGGTAACGTGCAGGCTGCACGCAGTTTGTGCAAAGCCACCGACAGTCCCATTGCACGGATGATCGACAAAGGGCTATCACGACTGGGAAAACCGGTTCGTGAAATCGAAGCTGCTATAGAAAACCAGGGGAAACTGGAAGTTTTCGCCATGGAGCGCAACCTAGGATTCCTGGGCACCATTGCCGGTATCGCGCCCATGTTCGGCTTCCTGGGTACCATTTTCGGAGTCATCAAGATCTTCTATCAGATTTCGCTGCAGAACAGCCTGGAGATCGATACCATCTCCGGCGGTTTGTATGTGAAAATGATTTCTTCAGCCGCCGGACTGCTCGTAGGAATGATTGCGTATTCCTGCTACCACTACCTGGTTCAGCGCGTTGATCGTGTCATCAACAAAATGGAAATCAACGCCGTTCAGTTCATTGATCTGCTCGAAGAACCCGCCAAATCATGAACCTGAGACGCAGACAGAAAGGGCACTCGGAAGTGTATAGTCATTCGCTGAATGACATCATGTTCTTCCTGCTGTTGTTTTTTCTGATCACCTCCACCCTGGCCACTCCTTCCGTCCTGAAGCTCCTGCTTCCGAATGCGAAGACCGGCATCCAAAGCATGAAGCACCCCGTGGTCATTGCGGTGACCCCGGACCTGCAATTCGTTGTGAATGAGGACATCGTACCACGCGAAGGAGTTGAAAATGCAGTCATTGCCGCCGTTGCCGGACAAACCGACCCCACGGCCCTTCTCAAAGTGGACAAGTCCGTTCCCTGGCAGGAAGTTGTATTCCTGCTTGACATCGGAAACAAGAACAAACTAAAATTGGTGGCGGCCACCAACCTCACCAAGGACGCTTCCGGAAAATGAAATCCCATCAGCTCCGGTCGCTCGGACTCACGTTGCTGATCCACGGGATCATCGCCGTGCTGCTGCTGTTTTTGTACATCTCCTCCCCGATTCCGCCCTGGGAGGAAGGACTGGCCGGAGGTGGCGGCGGTGGCAGCTTTGTGGAATTCGGAGAACTTGAATTCAATGATGTTCCTGAGATAGCCACCACGGAAAAAACCAGTGCATCCGAACCGGAAGATGATGAGGAAATCATCACCTCCGATCTGGAAGAAACGGTGGCTGTGGTGAATCCGGAAAAAAAGAAGGAGAAGCCAAAAGAAAAGCCGAAGAAACCGGAGAAGGTGAAGGAAACAAAACCGGTAATTATAGAACCCGAGATTCCCTAAGTGGAAGAACGGATGGCGGATCCACGCAGCCTGTACCCGGTAAAGAAAAACACCGGAGGTGCCCCCAACGG
>JBJTJB010000074.1:0-1006 GCA_046095245.1 Bacteroidota bacterium
TACGAATATTCCCCCCGCGCTTGATCGTGCCCTGTAATCTCCAGCACAGGTCGAAGAACCGACCAAGATGCTGCTCGGCCATCGCGGAGACTACACCCTGCCGGCCATTGCTCATGCCTACCGCATTCAGCTCGGCACGGATGCCTTGTTCGTGGGCGATTTCCCTGGGCTCGACCAGGATTACTCCGCCGATGGCATCGGCTCCATAGCGTAGTGCAGATCCGCCCTTCAAGACAGTTATGCGTCCTGCAGCAAAGGGATCGATTTCAGGAGCATGCTCCGTCCCCCATTGCTGACCCTCGAGACGCACCCCGGCGTGAAGGATCAACAAACGCTGACTGTGCAATCCATGGATAACAGGTTTTGCGACTTGCTGTCCTGTGCGAAGGGTTGTCACTCCGGACATTTGTTCAAGCACGTCCGAAAACACCTTTCCGGAACTGCGGTCAATTTGGTCTTGCCCAAGCGAATCGGAATTCAATGTGGAGGCAAACTCAATACGAGCGGCTATGACTTCAGTGCCCTTCAATGCGCGGGAACTGCCACGCAATACCAAACGCTGGGCTTTAGATTGAGGGGTCACCAAAAAAGTATCGGGTTCAAAGCCGGTGGTCAGCACGCGGAGGCGAATCCCCTCCGGACAGAGGCTGTCGAGGCGGATGATTCCCTGCGCATCGCTCAATACCGCCTGATCCCGTCCAATCGCCTCGAACAGGACAAAAGGTATCGGGTCAAAGCCGGGAGCTTCAACAACGGTACAACGAACTGTACCGATACAGGAATTTTGAGCGTTTGTTCCAGCTGCAAGTGCAAAACAGAACAAAAGCGCGAGGATGAACCTCATGCAGGTTTGTTTGGGGGATCAGATTATGATAGTGATGCGGCAATACAACATCACACAGCGGGCGGGCCACGTAAAAAAACGCTGTGGCTCCGATTGAGCACCGCATACACCAAATCAACATGGACCGGGCGGTTCGGGATTTCCGCAGAAGCAAAGAACTGC
>JBJTJB010000075.1:0-3636 GCA_046095245.1 Bacteroidota bacterium
CTGCTGACCCTCACAAACTTCGAGTGCGGTTTGAAGAAAAACCTCCATGGCTGCGGCATGGTTCTCCCCTTTGCAAGTCATAAGCAACTGCACTGACTTCACGAACATGGCATCGCCGGAAAGTATGGCGATGTCGGTTGACCATTGCTCATGCACGGTGGGATTGCCACGACGCAAGGGTGCTTTATCCATGATATCATCGTGAAGCAGCGTGAAGTTGTGAAAAACCTCCACGGCGAGTGCAGCAGGCATAAGTTCGGAGGACTTTCGCCCGAACATATGTCCTGCCATCAACACGAGGACAGGTCGCATCCGCTTTCCACCCAGGCCGAGCATATAGCGGATGGGCTCGTACAAACGGGCAGGGTGTTGAGGAAACCCAATTCCGGAAAGCGCGGATTCTACTTCTTGCTGCAGTTCAGCTACTGACTGATTCATAGGGAAGGAACCGCAGCCTTACGGGCCTCGAGGAGCCTGCGTATACCCTCGTCAATGGAGGTCATGTTACGATCGAGCAAGTGGCGCATGACGGAAATATCCGGACAGCGACGAGTCATGTCCCCCTCTTTCAGCGCAGGTAAAAAGACGATTTGCGAGGAAGACCCTGTAATCTTGATGATCCTTTTTGCAAGGTCCAATACTGAAATTTCGAAATCGCTGCCGATGTTGGCCACATCATTCACACAGCGGTCCTGGTAGAATGCATTGAGCGTGGCATCAACGTTGTCATCGATATAACAAAAGGTCCTTGTCTGACTGCCATCACCGTAAATGGTGATATCATTTCCCGCCAGGGCAGCTTCCACAAAACGCGACATCACGAAATCGCTGCTTTGCTTGGGACCATACGTATTGAAGAAGCGGAAGATGGTGTACTCCAGACCGTATTCCTGATAATAGGCACGGAGATAGGCCTCACCAACGTTCTTGACGATGGCGTACGGAAGACGGGAATTCAAAGGTGTTGTGTGCTCGTTCTGGGGAAATTCAACGGGCTCTCCGTACACTTCAGAGCTGGAGGAGAAATAGACACGACGCACACCGGTGTTCTTCGACAGATCGAGCACATTCCGGATTCCATTGAGGTCGTCAAGGACCATCATCGGGTTGGCGAGTGTCCGCTTTACCCCGACCGTGGCGGCATAATGGAACACATAATCGAAAGAAAAAGTACAAAACACGGTGGATATGTCCGCGAAGGCATTCACATCCGCCTTGATGAACCGCACGTTATCGTGAATGGATACCGGGAGCTTCGAATCGGATCCTGTTTGAAGATTATCTACGACAACCACGAAGTTATCGGGATTATCGGCCAACCGTTGGGCCAAACAACTCGCTACAAAACCCGCTCCACCGGTAACCAGGATTCTACGTTGCATCATATGGAAATTGAGGCCAGTAAGGTCAGCCTTATAAGCACTTCACCAACAAAATTACGGTAAAAAAGGCAATCATGCAACGCATTTCAGCGGGAAATAGCCATGAGGAATCACTCCTCTAAAATGGACCGCAAATACGTTCCATATCCGCTTTTCACCAGGGGACCGGCAAGGGCTTCCAGGCCTTCGTGATTGATATACCCCATGCGAAAGGCGACCTCCTCAATACAACCGATTTTCAAGCCCTGCCGTTCTTCGATGACTTGTACAAACTGGGCGGCCTGCATCAGGGAACCGAAGGTGCCGGTATCGAGCCAGGCTGTGCCTTTATCGAGAATACCCACCTTCAACTTACCGGCCGAGAGATAAACCTTGTTGACATCCGTAATTTCAAGCTCTCCGCGGGGACTGGGTTGAAGCGTAGAGGCGATGGACACCACATCATTATCGTAAAAATACAGGCCGGGCACCGCATAACTTGACTTCGGTTGCAGCGGTTTTTCCTCGATACTGATGACCTGGTTCTCCTTGTTGAACTCAACGACGCCGTAACGTTCCGGGTCGGATACGTGATAGGCGAACACAACGCCACCGAGCGGATCCACATTGCCCTGCAGCAGTTGCTGGAGACCGGTTCCGTAGAAAATATTATCCCCCAGAATCAGGGCGACTTTGTCCGAGCCGATGAACTCTTTTCCTATGATAAACGCTTCGGCAAGACCATTCGGTTCCGGCTGTACGGCGTAGGTGAACGAGCAGCCTAGTGAACGCCCATCTCCAAGCAGGCGCTGAAACACCTCCTGATCGTGTGGAGTCGTGATGATCAGGATTTCACGGATTCCTGCCATCATGAGTACGCTGAGTGGATAATAGATCATCGGCTTGTCGTAAACAGGCATCAGCTGTTTACTCACGGCGATGGTTAGGGGATGCAGTCGGGTGCCTGACCCGCCGGCAAGAATGATACCTTTCATGATGTCAGGGTGGTCTGATCGGAAGTGGAAGCACTGGCTGGGTTCTTTCCGCTTAATTGAGCGGGATCGTCTGATTCTCCATCATTCTCATCCTCATCCGTTTCAAAAATCGGATCAGACAGGAACGCCTTGGTGGTGAGTCGACGCTCCAGGCTGATCAGAAATGCCGGAAGCAAGGTCAGGTTGGCCACCATGGCAAGCAACAGGGTTATGCTCAACAGCTTACCCAAGGATGCAGTGCCACCAAACCCGGAAGCGGCAAAAATCAGGAAGCCGAAGTAGAGAATTACAGCGGTATAAATCATGCTAACGCCCGTTTCGCGTATGGTTAGTGTAACGGCTTTGGATATACTCAATACCGGATTCACGCGCATTTCATGGCGGTATTTTGTGAGGAAATAAATGGTTTGATCGGATGCGATTCCGAAGGCGATACTGAAAATAAGGATGGTAGAGGGTTTCAAGGGTATGTTGAAGAATCCCATCAGCCCGGCCGTTATGACAAGCGGGACGATGCTGGGTAAGATCGAAATCAGGATCATGCGCACCGACATGAACAGCATCACCATGATGAGCGAGATCAGAACAATGGCCAACACGATACTTTCAACGAGATTGCTGAAGAGGTAATCGTTGCCTTTGAGGAAAATCAGGCTGTTTCCTGTGACCTGCGTCTCAAAACGATCGGGAGGGAAGATGGAATCGATCCGAGGGCGTAATTCCGTTATCAATGCTGCCATCCGTTCCGAGCCCACATCGGCCATCTGGACACTTACACGCGTACGTTGCCGTGTACTGTCGAGGAAACTGCGGAACATCTGCCCTCTCACTTCTCCTGAATAGGCCGAAAGCTCAGCCAGCTGGAGTGCACCGGGTAGGATATAGAAGCGGGGCTCACCGCCCTGATATGCCTGATAGCTGAATTTAACCCCGTCAACCACGGAAAGCGAGCGGGCAAATTCCGGATACTTGGACAACATTTTCTGAAGCCGGTTGATTTTCTGAAGCGTTGCCAGTTTCATGGCAGCACCCGGCTCCTTGGCATCAATGAACAACTCGAGCGGCAATACCCCTTTAAATTCCGACTCGAAAAACTTCATGTCGCGGTAAACGGGATCATCTTCGGGAAGATCGTCAACTACATAACCGACCGTGCTCAATAGCGTAATGCCGTATATGCTTATTCCTACAAGAATGATCACTATCGCATAGATGAGCCGAGTATGCTTGTGGATCCACCGCTCAGCACGCTCCAATACCGCAGTGATGCGTGGCGCTTG
>JBJTJB010000076.1:0-2650 GCA_046095245.1 Bacteroidota bacterium
AAACAAACAGGAAGAAGAATGGCGCAGCAAGCCCCATCAGCGCAATGACCCATTCGCGCCAGGACAAAGGCCGAAGTAAGGCCAGTGCGACGAAGAGGTATGCAAAAATCACGGTGACCGGCAAATACACCAAGGCTGCAAGCGACAAGAGGATTGATGCATCGAAAATCATCCCCCAAGCAGCGGGATTCTTGTACAATCCGAACAACTTGTCGAGAATAAAAATGAGCAGGGTATTTACGATTATCACCGGACTGAATCCATGAACCGGCACAAGCATACTCGCCAAAACGAGGTAAACCAATGCCGGCAACCACGTCGACTTGAACTGTACACTATGCTTGTTGAGGACGAGGTTGAGATGGATAGCCTGAGCAAAGATCAACAGCGAAGAACACAAGGCTGTACACCAAAAAGGGAGAAACCCAAGCGCTCTGACCAGTGAATCGTACAGATATAAGCCGTTGGGGGAAACAGCCGGAGAAAAAACAGGCAAGGTCACCAGCATAGCTACACCGGCCAACAGAAAAAGCAGAACCGGGGGAAACAGTGAGGTAGACCTGAAAATCCGGACCAGCATATTCGGGACTTGATTGGGGATTTTGTGTAAATTCGTCCCCAAAATACAGGAAAAACATGACGCAGGTCTTCTACGGTATCGCCGACGCAATGCAACCCATCTTCGGAATCCTTCCCTCCATCGGCGCTTTATTGAATTTGATGTTCGGCCTCACCATCGCTGTCGGAACAGCCTATTGGTTATGGTACGATGCCAAGGTGCGTCGTGGCGGTGACAATTACATGTCCTACAAAGGATAATTCCCTCTTTCGGAAAACGCATGAGCGAACTCCCCCGGGGTTCGCTTTTTATTTAACGTGTAATGAGGACCTTGGTGAAACAACCGAACTCACCTGCCTCATCGGAGGCCATCACCAGGTAAACCCCGGAAGCAACCGGACTCCCGTTCAGATCCTGCCCGTTCCAAACAGCTTGCGTTCCTTGTGCGATTGTTTGGTACACCAAGCCCCCCGCTATATCCGTAATACGTACTGAACCATTGGGCACCAGTCCACGAATGGCGATGGGTCCTGTATACGTCTTCGTGACAGGATTGGGGTAAACCAGTAAGTCTTTACAACCCAATACTTCAGGATCCGGTTCGATTGCATCGCTCCGATAACTCATCAATCCCTTTTCGGTGCCGATATACACCTCACCGGAACGACCATCGATGGCAAGGCTGGTGATGTTATTGGAGAACAACGGACTTCCTGAAACGGTGAAATGCCTGATCTGCTCCTGACCATCGGCCGAAAACAAATAAAGACCACCTGTTTCTGTTCCGATCCACTTGCGGTTGGCTGCGTCAACAGCAATCGCCGTGACAGCCTCTCCGGCAAGGAGATATTGATTGGTGTTGTTTTGCCTGATCAGGATCTGCTGGGGAGTGAGCGAGGGCGGATAAAACACATAGATACCCACATCTGTACCCACCCAAATGGTTCCATCGCGATCGCGGGCCAGACAACGAACACGGTTGGAAGCGAAGTCAATCACCTTGTAGCTATCGTCCGAAGCATTGTCTATCGTACCCTTAGCATCGTAAACGAGCAAACCTTCCTTGCCGCCGACATTTCCAAACAGCACAACCCATGCGACACCGGAGGCATCCAGCACCATATCGCCGGTGTTGGCCGATGAATTGACGGCGCCGGCCAGATTGAACGTCTTCCAGGTTCCGTTGGTACGCAGGATTTTAATCACGGCCGGAGTTCCTGAATTGGTCACCCACAGGTTGCGTTCATTGTCAAGTGCAATTCCATGCACTTTGTATTGTGTGGGATTCCCCACCTGTGCCTGAATCGGAGAATTGATGGTGTCGTGAAACCGAACCGTATCACCATTGCGGAATTCCATCATGCCAGCTCCCGCCGATCCGATAAAGAGGTGTTCTTTGTCGGATGGATCAACTACCAGTGACATGTTGTCAAAGAAGTTACGAGCCTGAAAAAACGGTGTCTGTGCTGCGTATCCATCGTAGGTGATCCAATCGGTACCATTCCAACGCGAAAATCCATCGTACCGGTAGGCATTGCTCCAATTGCGGTTCCGCGGACCGTGCAAGGTCCACAGCGTTCCATCCACCACCTGCATGGCTGCATTTCGAGCGGAAAAAGGCCCCCTTGGAGCAATTTTCTCCCAACTCGTACCGGCTTCATCCACCAATACCATCCCCTTCAGATTGTCGGCCAGCCAGATTTGACCTTCGGCATCCAGGATTCCATCACGCAGAAAGGGCTGACCCAAGAGTGATGTACCCACGGAGCGGACCAGATTGAACCATCTGTCATATACGGTGAACCCGAACTCCTCGGTGACGCAAAGGTGACTGGCATCGCTGCGCATGCTGTATCGGGTATTGAAGGTCTGCAAATCGGATGGCAAACCGGTATTCCAGTCCAAGCCGTTCCAGGCTAAAAGCTGATCCCCGTTACTACGTCGGTATTTCACAATCAGGACTCCGCCAAAAGAAACGGCTTCCTGAAAATCACCTACGCTGCCTGTATCGGCCAGGACTTTTGACCAGCCTGTGAAATTGGAAATAAAGGGGCTGTTCAAGCCGGCGGTATACACCCCATCATCGCAGGC
>JBJTJB010000077.1:0-1339 GCA_046095245.1 Bacteroidota bacterium
AGGAGAACCTGGAAAAGCTTGGTAGTCGATTGGGTCGGTGAAGCCGGATGGAGTCGCAAGAATTAAAAAAGTCGGTGAAGCCAGGATAGAGTCGCAAGAATCATAAAAGTCGGCGAAGCCAGGATGCGCCTAAATGCGCAAATCTGAAAATCATATAATCAACTCAAATACAGTCTTTTACGAAAAATCGCTGAGGGGGCCGCCACTCCTCCTCCCCAGTCGCAAAGTTATCGGACAACCCAATACCACCCAACACCCTAAGTATTTACACACGCTTAAGTTACATATTCCTTTTCTCTCAGCACATCAAACAAAACAACCCTGCCGTTATATCTCACCCCCTGAACTTGCCCGCCTCAGGCGATCATTCACCGCACGCCCTACCCCTATTTCCGGAACCAGCTCGGCGTAGATCCGCTCCGCAGGCGAAGCATCCAACCGGCGCAGCGCCGCAAACAGGTTCGTGGCCGCTTCCTGTATATCCGCACTGGGCGACAACACCTCAGCACACACAACACCTCGAGCTGAGCTCCAGTTTGTGTCAAAAGACAATACAGCGGCACGATCTTCTTCGCGCAAAGGAAGTGTTTCGGCAAGCGTAGTCAACACCAGGGGCTTTCGGGGTGCATAGTGGCTCTCCAACATACCCGGAGCCTTGGGGTCGGAACTCTGGCTGATTTGCAACTTTAACCCCGGAATTACCTCTTGTAATTTTTCAATCGATACTCCTCCAAGCCGGTAAACGCAGACCTGGCCATCTTCAAATCCGACAATAGTTGATTCCACACCGACCGTGCAAGCACCTCCATCGAGGATGTAAGGGATTTTTCCACCCAGCTGGTCCAACACATGCTGTGGACAAGTCGGGCTGATGTAACCGAAGGGATTGGCGCTGGGTGCCGCCAGAGGAAAATCCAGCGAACGGAGCAATTCCAAGGCGATGGGATGGGCAGGAACGCGTAAACCCACGGTGTCAAGTCCCGAGGTAACGATATCGGGAATGCAATCACGGCGGGGAAGGACAAGGGTCAGCGGGCCTGGCCAAAAAGCCTCGGCCAATTGAAATGCAGCGTCCGGAATGGAGTGTGCAAACCGCGTTAACTCGGAGCTGCCACCGATGTGGACAATCAGCGGATCAAAGGCTGGCCGCTGCTTAACGTCGAAGATCTGAACGACGGCCTCTGCCGACTCAGCATTGGCAGCAAGTCCATAAACCGTCTCGGTAGGAATCGCCACCAACCCTCCTTCACGCAAAATGGCCCCGGCTTGTTCGATATCACCCGATACAATGGTTTGCATGCTTGCAAAGGTAATAGCTCCGCCAGCGTTGGAAACTATC
>JBJTJB010000078.1:0-3091 GCA_046095245.1 Bacteroidota bacterium
TCCATGCCCGCGAAGCCTTTGCCGGATATTTTTGATTGGGTTGATGGAAGGCTGCCGACTGATAGCTGCTTTCAAGGGTCGTTTCGGAAAGAACCGGAATGGCAGGATGTTTTGTGTTACCGAATTCGCGCCAGGCTTGAAGTAACAGGATGGCTACAATCAGGACCCAGGATGCATTGCGTTCCGATCGGGTGCAGGTAAAATAGGTGACCAACACATTTCGGATTCTCTCCTTTCGCATGTGCGCAAAGGAAATAGGATGCTGCAGGGATAGGCAAAAAAAAGCGTTTACACCCGGCTACACATGGGAACGATCACCAGCCACGTTCTGCAAGCAAGGTGTCCATCTGGTCCCTGACCTTGATGGCTTCTGCCCGAGCTGCCTCAGCAAAATCACGACCGGAGGACGCATAAAGAATCTGACGCGATGAGTTGACCAACAGCCCACACTGCTCGTTCATGCCAGCGCGTGCAACAGCGGCCAAATCGCCGCCTTGGGCTCCGACTCCGGGCACGAGAAAAAAATGATCCGGGGCAATCTGACGCAGATGGCTAAATTGTTCGGAACGTGTAGCTCCACACACGAACATCAGTTCATCAGGACCAGCCCATGACATGCTCTCACGCATGACACGCTCAAAGAGGGGTACGCCGGCCTCATCCTTGCTCAGTTGAAAATCATTTGCCCCCGGGTTGCTTGTAAGTGCAAGTAACACAACCCATTTATCGGCAAACCCAAAAAAGGGTTTTACGGAATCATGACCCATATAGGGAGCTACTGTAACCGCATCAAAGTCCATGTTCTCAAAAAACGCCCTGGCATATAGCTGCGATGTGTTACCGATATCTCCGCGCTTGGCATCTGCAATGGTAAACAGATCCTTGGGGACAACTGCCATACTCCCTTCAAGGCTGGTCCAGCCACTTGCTCCGGAGGCTTCATAAAAAGCCAGGTTAGGCTTGTAGGCGACACATAAGTCAGAGGTGGCTTCTATGATTTGGCGGTTGAATGAGTACAGTGGATCTTCATCGTCAAGCAAATGCTCGGGAAGGCGAAGTAGATCAGAATCCAATCCGATGCACAAGAAACTGCGCTTACGGAGTATGTTCTGAAAGAGTGTGTTTCTATTCATGGAATCTCATTCATTCACCCACGTTGTTCTCAGCTTTCAGTTTCTCTGCGTTTTCGGCCAACTGAAGTGCGTCGATGAACTCCTGGATATCACCATTCATGACGGCTGAAAGATTGTGTGAGGTATGGCCGATGCGGTGATCCGTAACGCGGCTTTGCGGGTAATTGTATGTCCTGATTTTAGCTGAACGGTCACCTGTACTGACCATGGTCTTTCGTTTTCGGGCCACATCCTCCATCCGCTTCGTGTATTCGATCTCATACAATTTGGAGCGGAGCATTTGCAATGCCATGTCGCGGTTGGCATGCTGAGAGCGTGCCACCTGGCAGGTAATCACAATGCCCGATGGCTTAAGTGTCAACTGAACTATGGTTTAAACTTTATTGACGTTCTGGCCGCCGGCACCACTTGACCTTGCAGTTTGGAATTCAAGATCGGCAGGATTGATTTCAACCCCATCGAACTCATCCGCCTCGGGCAATACCACCACAGTTGCTGCAGAGGTGTGAATTCGCCCCTGAGTTTCCGTGTCGGGCACACGCTGAACACGATGGACACCGCTTTCATACTTCAACACACCGTAAGCGCCAGCACCTCTCACCTCCATCACGATCTCTTTGTATCCTCCGGTATTTCCTTCATTAAAATCGACAACATCGGTTTTCCATCCTCGAGCTTCGCAGTACCGTTGATACATTCTGAACAGATCACCGGCAAAAATGCTGGCTTCATCCCCTCCTGTTCCTGCCCGGATCTCAACTATGGCATTCCGGCTATCCTCAGGATCCTGAGGAATCAACAGAAACTGGATGTGCTGTTCCAGCTTCTCACGTTCCGGCTCCAATTCATCCAACTCGGCTTTGGCCATTGCCCTGAAGTCTTCATCCTTGTCGTTTGAGAGCACATCCCTGGCCTCAGCAATACGTGCCACAACACCCTTATAGCTTCGCGTGGCCTCAACTACGTCCTCGAGTTCCCGGTAGGATTTATTGAGTTGCATGAAGCGCTTCTGATCGGCAATGACCTGCGGATCGGATAGCTGAACCCCGATGTCGTGAAAGCGGGATTCAATCCCTTCCAATCTGATTAAAAGTGAATCTGCCGACATCGTATTTACCAGGTGAATTCGCCCTGCACTGAACGAATGGTTAAACGATGCTTGGTTTGAGGCTCTACCCTACCCACAACGCGGGCCTCTATTCCGAACCGGTTGGATATACCGATAAGCTCATCAGCTATGGTTTCGGGCACATACAATTCCATTCGATGACCCATATTGAAGACCTGATACATCTCCCTCCATTCGGTTCCCGATTGATCCTGGATCATCCGGAACAAAACAGGCGTATCGAACAGGTTGTCTTTTAATATATGCAGATTTTCAATGAAATGCAAGACTTTAGTCTGTCCGCCACCGCTGCAATGAACAATGCCATGCACCGAACCCCGATAACGATCAAGAATCTCCTTAATCACCGGTGCATACGTTCGTGTCGGAGATAAAACGAGCTTCCCGGCATCACATTGAACACCATGAACGGCATCGGTCAGCTTCATCGCACCGGAATACACCAGTGAATCATCTATTCCCTGATCGTAGGATTCAGGATATCGTTCAGCGAGTACTTTGGAAAAGACATCGTGCCGGGCAGAGGTCAAACCATTGCTGCCCATACCGCCATTGAAAAACTGCTCGTAAACAGATTGGCCAGTGGAAGAAAGCCCCACAATCACATCCCCTGCAGCAATTCGAGCATTGTCAATCACATCAGCCCTGGGCATACGGCATGTAACTGTACTATCCACAATAATGGTCCTTACCAGATCACCAACATCGGCTGTCTCGCCGCCTGTAGTGTGAATTCCGATCCCATGCCCCCGCAACTCTTCCACCAACTCCTCCGTTCCGGAAATGATCGCAGCAATTACTTCACCAGGGATGAGGCGCTTGTTCCGGC
>JBJTJB010000079.1:0-3697 GCA_046095245.1 Bacteroidota bacterium
ACATCATTCCGCCAGGCCGTACTACGCTCCCGCACCGAAATAGAGATGTGCAGAAACTGTACCGAGGGAACGAAGATTTGGGGGTGATTTACAAGACAACTTTCGCGACCACGGCAAGATACTGATCCGATCAGCGGGATCGAGACGGAAGCTCAATATAACCTGGTACTTTTCGATCCAATAGAAGAGGCGATCAACCGGAACTGACCCTTTTGCTCACACAATCGGCAATTCTAGGCATGCGTCTGTGCGCGGCTTTCCCTGGCCTCGCGCATGATCTCCTCCACGTCCTCAACTTCCAGGGGTATGGAAGCCATCAAATCGACTGGATCCTTGGATGTGACAAGAATATCGTTTTCGAGTCGGATACCGAGGCCTTCCTCCGGAATGTAAATACCGGGTTCGCAGGTGAATACCATTCCTGCTTGCATGGGCTTGTAACGATTTCCGATGTCGTGCACGTCGAGTCCCAGAAAGTGGGAGGTGCCATGCATGAAATACTTTTTATACAAAGGCGCATCGGGGTTTTGTTTTTTCACCTCATCCCGACTCAATAATCCGAGGCCTATCAGCTCCTCCTCCATCACCTTACCCACCTCCAAGTGGTACGCCTCTATGGTGTTGCCTGGTCGCAACATGTGCGTTGCCGCCTTCATCACCCGCAGGACAGCGTTTTACACAACACCCTGCCCCTAGGTGAATTTTCCGCTAACCGGCACACAACGCGTCAGATCGGCCGCATAATTTGCATACTCGGCACCGAAGTCCATCAGAATCACATCACCCTCTTTGCATTCGCGGTTGTTGTCGTTGTAATGCAGGATACATGCGCTGGGGCCGCTGGCTATGATCGGGGTGTATGCATGCCCGGTAGCACGTTTGCGGATGAATTCGTGCGTAATCTCCGCTTCAATTTCATATTCCATCACACCGGGCTTTACAAAACGCAGAACCCGACGGAATGCCTTTTCCGTAATGTCCATCGCTTTCTGCATCAACTTGATTTCAATGTCATGTTTGATGGCACGCAGGGTCGCCATCAGTGGCCCGGAACGTTCGAATGAATGGCCTGTCAGCCTTGACTGTAAATCGCGGGCGAACCGGAGTTCACGGTAAGGCACATCCGATGAAAAGCGATCGTTTTCATTCAGGTTAACATAGACCGTGGAGCAGTGGTTCAACAGCATTGGAACAACGCTATCGTAATCCTCCAGCCATAGGACCGTTCGGATTCCGGATGCGGCACGGGCCTCCTCCTTGGTATATTTATGACCTTCCCACACAGCGATATGCTCGTTGGTCTTCCGGACGAATAGGATCTCCCGGTAGCGCGGAAGCGGTGCATCCGGAAACAACACCAGAATCGTTTTCTCCTGATCGATTCCAGACAAATAAAACAGATCCGACTGCTGGCGAAAAAGAAAATTGGCATCACCATTCCTGGGCATTTCATCGTTCGAATTGAAAAATGCAATGGAGCCGGGTTTCATGTGCGCACAAAAGCGCTCACGGTTATGCACAAACAGGGAAGGGTCGATTGGAGCGTATTTCATAGGGTTGGGTTGTTCTTGTCAATCACTACGAAGGTAGGCAATCAAGCGGCGGGGACAAGAAATTGAACGCCTTGTCGGCTCGCAAGGTCAACAGAAATCCGATTCCTTCATGTTCTAATCAGGTTACTGATTTTCAATTTGTTGAAAAGTGCACTGCTTCGTTGCAGGAAGGGCTGTTCCGATTACATTTGTGCCACCTTGCGAAAACCCTCAAGCACCCGTACACCCCCATTCACATGACGAGTTTCTTCGAGTTTCTGAATTCTTCTGTTGGCAGGAAATGGCTGATGGCCCTCACCGGGCTATTCCTTTGCCTCTTCCTGGTTGTTCACGTAACCGGTAATCTTCAATTGTTCAAGGACGACAATGGCATGTCCTTCAACCAGTACTCGGTATTCATGACCACTTTCACGCCAATCATAGTGGTTTCATACCTCCTGTACGCCACCGTGATCCTGCATGCCATCAACGGTTTTTACCTGATGAGCCGGAACCGGAGTGCCAGACCTGTGGCCTACGCATCTAAAAAAGATACCCGCTCCTCCAGTTGGGCATCACGGAATATGGGTGTCCTCGGTACGATTCTGCTGATTTTCATTGTGACCCACATGGCCAATTTCTGGTACAGCTACAAGTTCGGCAGCATCGACTGGAAGACCTATGTAGTTGAAGCGAGTACCGGCCAGCTGGTGACCGAAGACACGATTCCTGCGGCTGAAGCCCTTGCACAAAACCTGCAGCCTGTAACCATGGAGTACATGGGAAACAACATCATCATTTGCAAAGACCTGTACAGCGTTGTGGCCGAAGCGTTCAAGTCGCCTGCCCTCTCGGCATTTTATATTTTGAGCATGGCCGCACTGTCCTACCATCTACTGCATGGCTTTCAGAGCGCATTCCACACCCTGGGGTTGCGCAGAAAACGCTATGAAAGCCTGATCCGCACTGCGGGTATTGCAGTTTTCGGTGTGATCATACCGGCGCTCTTCGCTGCAATGCCGATCTATTTCCTCTTCGTCAAGTAATCCTATCGTCTCCATGAAGCTCGATTCCAAGATACCTGCAGGGCCACTTGCCGAAAAGTGGGACCGTCACAAGTTCAATTGTAAACTGGTTAACCCGTCCAACAAACGCAAGTACGATGTCATCATTGTCGGTACAGGACTTGCCGGTGCTTCGGCTGCTGCATCACTGGCCGAACTCGGGTACAACGTAAAGACCTTTTGCTTTCAGGACTCACCACGCCGTGCACACAGCATCGCTGCTCAAGGTGGGATCAATGCAGCCAAGAATTACAGAAACGACGGCGACAGCGTTTACCGGCTTTTCTATGACACCATCAAGGGTGGTGACTACCGTGCGCGTGAGGCCAATGTTCACCGACTGGCACAAGTCAGTGTGAACATCATTGACCAATGCGTTGCGCAGGGTGTCCCTTTTGCCCGCGAGTATGGTGGCTTACTTGACAACCGATCGTTCGGTGGCGCACAGGTGTCGCGTACCTTTTATGCCAAGGGGCAAACCGGCCAGCAATTGTTGCTCGGTGCCTACTCAGCCATGAACAGGCAGATCGGCGAGGGTAAAATCAAGAGCTATACCCGCCACGAAATGCTGGAGTTGGTGATGATCGATGGGCAAGCCCGCGGAATCATTGCACGCGATATGGTGACCGGAGAGATTGAACGCCACAGTGCGCACGCCGTAGTTCTGGCAACCGGGGGGTATGGAAATGTTTTCTATCTAACGACCTACGCACGCGGCAGCAACACCACAGCCATCTGGAGAGCACACAAAAAAGGGGCGTACTTCGGCAATCCCTGTTTCACACAAATCCATCCGACTTGCATTCCCGTTTCCGGCGATCACCAATCGAAGTTGACACTCATGTCGGAGTCGCTTCGTAACGATGGAAGGATCTGGGTTCCGAAACAGAAAGGGGATTCGCGAAAGCCCCAGGATATTCCGGAAGAAGATCGTGATTACTACCTGGAGCGCCGATACCCATCGTTCGGGAACCTGGTTCCAAGAGATATCGCTTCACGTGCCGCCAAGGATATGTGCGACAAAGGATTCGGCGTCGGAAAAACCGGACTTGCTGTTTACCTCGACTTCAGCGATGCGATTAACCGCATGGGTGCGAAAAC
>JBJTJB010000080.1:0-1255 GCA_046095245.1 Bacteroidota bacterium
GTTTCGGGTGTGCTGTTTGATATTCTCAACCGCCTCTGTCAGCGTTATTTCTGCGTTTAAGAACTGAAACAACTCGGTGTAGCCCACAGTGCTTCAGGTGCTGAGGTGTTGGAATGGGAGGAGTGATTTCACCTCCTGCAGTAAACCGCGTTTCATCATCTCATCGGTACGCAGGCTGATGCGATCGTACAGGACCTCCCGCGGTAAATCGATGCAATAGCGTTCAACCGCCCAGTCCGGGTTGAGGCCTCTTCGCTCTCCGGCCAGCTCACTGAAAGGCTTGTTTCCGGAAAACACAATTTCCAAGGCTCTGATGACCCGGGCCGGATTGTTCGTGTCGATTTGCTTGAAGCGAACCGGATCAGTCGACTCTAAGGCCTGGCGAAGTCCCTCCAATCCACCTGTTTGCTTGATACGGGAAATCCGATCGGTGATTTCAGATGTCGCCTGTGGAAATTCGTCGAGTCCTTCAAGCAGGGCTTTGATATAGAGCCCTGTGCCACCGCAAAGCACCACTACTTCGTGCTCCTCAAATAATTGAGTGATCAGGGTACGGGCTTCGCTGGCGTAGCTGCCAGCGGTCATTTTCTGATGGATGGTATGACTGCGGATAAAGTGGTGAGGGATTTTCTGTAGCTCCTCAGGTGTTGGCACTGCCGTACCAATCGAAAGTTCGCGGTAGCATTGCCTCGAGTCGGCCGAAACGATGTGGGTGTTAAAATGCCCGGCAAGTTGGATCGCAAGGTCGGTCTTGCCACTCGCCGTAGCACCGGCAATCACAATCAGCCTGGACATCGAATCATGCGTACGGTGATAGACTGTTAGGCGTATCAGTAATCATCCCGGTCCTCGTCGCCGGATCCGAACTCCTGACCTTCCTCAGAACCCTCCGATTCATCACCGTCTCCGCTTTGTTCTTCTTCACCTTCTTCACCCATCCCCTCCAATTCGTCGAGCTCAACGCCGTCTTCTGTATCACCCATGATGTTTTCCTCCTCCGGTTCATCCTCGGGAATGGCTTCTCCTTCTACATCCTGCAGAAGTTTGGCAAAGGCATCTTCTTCAGCAATGACCAACTTCGGCGCAGCGGTAACAACATATTGCTTTGGAGCCTCACCCAGTGATTTGACACAAAGCGGGTATTCCTTGTTCGCTTCAGCCTGCGGTATGATCTTGATCAATTCAATGAAAAAAGACCAATTCGCTGTTTCATCACTTATATAATAGATTTTCTGGTGAGGGTCGGCGATAAAAT
>JBJTJB010000081.1:0-3533 GCA_046095245.1 Bacteroidota bacterium
GTTGTTTTCTGCATTAAAACCCAAGTGGATCTTGGGTTTCCGCATATCAAGGTCAAGAATCACGACTTTCTTTCCGGAAAAGGCGATTACACCGGCGAGGTTGATCGCATTGAACGTTTTTCCCTCGCCCGAGATGGTTGACGTTACTGCAACCAATTTAGCCCCCTCTGAATTTGATATGAACTGGAGGTTCGTTCGTATGGAACGGAATGCTTCTGAAATGATGGATTTCGGGTTCTTATCGACGAGCAACTGGGAAATCGGAATTTCCCGCTTGTATTTCGGCACAATTCCCAGCAATGCTGCATCCGTGTAATGCCCGACTTCCTCCAACGCATTGATTTCGTTATAGAGCAGGTAACGTACCAGGATAAGCAGGAATCCCGATACAAAACCAATGGCCAAACAGGCACTGATGATCAGCGCTTTTTTAGGTGAGACGGGGGGCTTATCCGACTTGGCGCTTTCCAGAACGACGTGCTGTGGTACATACCCCGCTTTCATGATGGCGAATTCAGCCTTTTTCTCCAGCAATAAGGCGTAAAACTTTTCATTCACACCGAATATGCGCTGGAGTCGGCTGGCTTCGGCCTGCTGGGTCGGGAGCCTTCCCAGTTCGGCCTTGTATTTGTCCAATTCCCGGATGATGTTCTCACGGGTGTTCTGCAGTTTGGTTTCCTCATGCTGAATGGAGCTGGTGAGCGCTTTCTGTTGTAGCCTGAGTTTTGCCTGAAGTCCGCGGTAGGATTCGCTTCGCTCGGTTGAGTTGAGGCGAAGCTGTTCGATATCTTCCGCAATCGCTTTTAAGCTCCTGATCTGATCGGTGATTTCAGGGTTCTGGTAATAGTTGCCGGTCAGGCTGAGGATAAACTGACTGATATCGGTGTCGTTGATGAACTCGCTGCGGATACGCTTGTAGAGTTGGATTTCCAGGTTGGTAGAGTAGAGCTGGCTCTCCAGTTCATCGATGCGTTTGATGACCACATCAGCTTTCACATCCGCATTGATCAGTGCATTGTCGCGCTTGAATTTCTCGATTTCCTTTTCGCTTTCACGCAGTTCCTGATTGATTCCGAATATGGTCCGGTCAATGAACTGGAGGATGTTGTCGGAGGCTTCGGAGTTTTTCTCCAGATCGTACCGGTTGAATTCGCTACTGATACCGTTAACGATATCGGATGCTTTGTACGGATTCCCATCTTTAATCGAGATCTTGATGGTTTGGGCCTCAGGATTTAGGGCAGTTACCGAGAGCCTTGAAAGAAGCTGGTCGGTTTGTCGTGTCGGATTGTTGAGGGTGAAAAAATAATTGTCGGTGGTGATGTCCTGTTGTTGCTCAACGATGGTGGGGTAGTCGTTGATGTTGACAAGAATGGTTGCGTGTGGTAGTCTGACCCAGCTGTCGGTAGGCATGGGACGGCTTGTGCCGTAATTCTTCCCATCGATTGTGTATTTGGCTTGGAACAGGTTTGCCGAATTGAATTCAATTAACACGGGTACGTCGAAGATGGCACTGTCGGCGAATTTGTAATCGACCTGAAAAGGAGAGCCTTTGTACAATTCGTTGGTGAGGATGTCACCCTTAATGTAGCAGGACGTTCGCAGGGGCAGTCTGTTGATGACCCTGTTCGCAATCACCCTTGAGCGGATCAGTTCGATGCTGGATGCCAACAATCTGTCCTCATCCAGAAATTGCTGTACACTTTGTGAATTCAATATCTGTTTGGTGTCGTTTTCAAGTGAGAGTTGCATCACGCAGCTCGACTCGTATTCCGGCGGGGTATAACGGATAATTAGGAAGGCGATGACGATTGAAATCAACACCAGAAAAGCAAGTGTAATGGAATTTTTCCTTGCAATGGTAACGAGGAGTTTGAAGTCAAATTCTTCGTTAATGGGTGTGATTTTCTTCTTCGCCATATCCTGATATCGACAGGGTTATCGTACCCCCAATGCAATTTGATACAACAGGGCCAGGCTGGTCACAATTCCTACGAAAGGAGCCAGCTGCAAAAGCACTTCTTGTGAGATACGCGGAACAGGCTTGACATAAATGATGTCGTTGGCATAGATGCGTATGTCACTGTTTCGTGCTGCATCCAGCGTTTCAAGATTGACAAGGATCACTTTGGGGTTCCTGAAGTCACCACGGATGATCTTGATGGAATTCGATTTGCCGGTTGTGGTTAATCCTCCTGCAGCAGCCAGCACCTCTATCAAGGTGGTTTTCTCGTTTTTCAATTCAACCACTTTCCCGGTGCCTCCGGTGCCCGGAAAAACCATCACGCGCCTGTTTAACACTTTGAGGATCACGAACGGGTCGTTGTAAAATTCGATGTACCGTTTTTCAATGGCTTTTTCGGCTTCACGGATGCTGAGTCCTTTCACATCGATATAGCTGATCAACGGAAGTTTGACGCTACCGGCCTCGTCAACCAGGTACTCTTGTGGGTTGGTTGAGCCGGTGTAGTTGGCCTGGGACGAATTGTATGGATTGATCTGGCTGGGCTGTTCCACAAGCCGTATTCCAGCTTCTTAAAAAACATCGACGCTGATGATGTCCGATGGCGCGATTCGATACACTGAATCAACCATTGAGATGTCA
The DNA here is from genome assembly GCA_046095245.1 of Bacteroidota bacterium. Taxonomy (GTDB): domain Bacteria; phylum Bacteroidota; class Bacteroidia; order AKYH767-A; family OLB10; genus JAJTFW01. The sequence continues at coordinate 2,606 of JBJTJB010000081.1, forward strand.
AAAGCGATTTCTTTCGATTCATCGCTTTTGAACATGATGCTTGGATTGATCGAGCAGGAACCCAATACCAGGATGCTGAATCCGGTCAGGATGTGGTGGATAAAGGATCGTAGGCGCACAGAAAATGGTATTCTCACAAATGTAGTCAAAAAACCCTTTCAGGCATTGACCTTCAATAGTTTCCTGTACAGTGCCCTCATCTCCTCCATAAGTCTTCGTTCCGAATATCGATCCTTGGCCGTTTGAGGTCCAACCCTAGCTATGCGGTCACGCAAGTCCTGATCTGAAATGATTCTCTGCAATGCTGATGAAAGCTGAGTGGGATTTCCGGAATCGACCATCAGCGCATTGACATCCTGTTGCACCATGTCGCTGATGCCGCCAACATTGGTTGTCACAATGGGTTTGCCGGCGGCCATGGCTTCTATCAGACTCGCGGGTGTTCCTTCATTCAACGAACTCAATGCGATGATGTCCATACCAGCCATGGCTTTGTCTGCCTCACGAATCCAGGAGGTGAAATACACCTCGGCATGTTCTGTGTGCTTTTCCGGTGTCCAGGTCAAGAGACCAAGGTGTTCACACAGTGCCTCAAGTTCCATGCGATCCTCGCCATCACCGATCAGAAAAAGGCATGCACGCGCCCGAAAATCCGGCGGGAGCATGGCCCAGGCATTCAACATCAAGGGGATATTCTTGATGGGAACCAGACGCCCGATCATTCCAACAAGGATTTTATCCGCTGAGATTCCGTAGGTCGTCCTGAACCTAGCCCTTTTCTCATGCTGGTTTTCACTGAAGGGAGCCAGGTCGTAACCAAGTTCAATGATTTCGAAGCGTTTCTCAGACGCGATGGAGTAGTGCCTAGTGAGTTCTTCCTGTTGCTTTGTACTTATGGCAATCAGCCTTGTACTGATTCCGGCAAGCA
>JBJTJB010000082.1:0-5220 GCA_046095245.1 Bacteroidota bacterium
CCATCCAGAGTCGGACGCCGAATCAGATCAAGATGCGGATCGGAAAGGAGGTGTACCAGCTCAACATTGTGCCCTCGCGAAAGTCGATTCATGCCAACGTATATGCAGCGAACGTAACAGGGCTCGAGCGGATCAACGAGCGGTTGAGGCGGCAGTCGGCCGATATGGAGTCCGTTTTGAATTCAACCGAGTCGGCAATCGTATTGGTCAACAGGAAATTTGAGGTTTTGTATTACAACCAGCGTGCTGATGTGATGACGAAGGCATATGCTGGCAGGCCAATGACGTCCTGGACCAATCTTATCGACTACATTTTTCCCGATGTGGCAGAGGAATTCAAATCCATCGCCCAGCGATGCATGGATACGCAGGAATCCTCAAGCAATTATTTCAGCCGACTCCGCGATGCTGATGGTAAGAAACGGTATCTCGAAGTGAGGTTTAACCCTGTCATCGATCGGAAATCCGGAAACAGCGCCGGCGTATGTATTTCGGTTCACGATAATACGGCCTTGTATGTAGCGCTTAGGGACATCGAGCAGCAGAAGGATTTCTACGAGACCATCTTGAACAACCTTCCCACCGACATTGCTGTTTTTGACGTAGAGCACCGATATTTGTTCCTCAACCCGAATGCAATTTCCAATAAGGAGGTTCGCCAATGGATGATTGGTAAGGATGACTTCGATTATGCGAAGTGGAAGGGCATTGATGATTCCATGGCCAAGCGCCGTAGGGAAATGTTCAACCTGGTCCTTAAAAATCAGTCCGGGATCACCTGGGAAGATCAGCATAGGGAAACCGGCAAGGAGCGGTTCATATTGCGTAAGATGTTCCCGGTTTATAAGGAAGGGACCTCCGATCTGCGGTTGGTGATAGGTTACGGACTAGACATCACCCCCATCAAGCTTTCACAGCGCGCTGCCATCCAGAGTGAGGAAAGACTCCGTAATGTTGTGGCCGAGTTGGAACGGAACAACTCCCGATTAATGCAGTTCACCTATATCGTTTCACACAACTTGCGTGCGCCGGTGGCCAATCTGGTCGGACTCCTTGATCTGTACGAGAATGGTGCGGCGGACCCTTCAGACAATGATATGTTGTTTGAGCAGTTAGGTGCTTCAGTGCATCGCCTGGATCAGATCCTTAAGGACCTGAACGAAGTGTTGACTTTACGGGATCAAAGTAAGTTGTCGCGCGAAGCGGTGGATGTGAATGCCCTGCTGGAGCACATCATACACGATTTGCACATGACCCATGCCGGGGTTGATTTCAGTGTGCATATCGATATCGCCACTTCGCCCGTTGTGTATACTTCCAGAGCCTATTTCGGTAGTATTTTTTACAACCTCATTTCAAATGCTGTTAAATACAGGGATGTAAATCGTCCTTGCACCATTCATATCAGTTCCACCGCCAAAGACCATCGCGTGGTGTTCCGGATTTCCGATAATGGTATCGGAATCGATCTGGGGCGTTACGGCGACAAGGTCTTCGGCTTGTATAAGCGTTTTCACGGTAATACCGTCGAGGGTACCGGCTTGGGACTTCACCTGGTTAAAACCCAGGTCGAAGCCCTTGATGGTAAGATCCTCATCAGCAGCGAGCCGGGGGTGGGTACCACCTTCACCATCGATCTTCCCCTTGAAACCGTATGAGCACGAAAGCCGGAATTGTCCTGATTGACGACGACCCCACCTGCAACTTCATTTCTGAACGCTTCCTCACCGTTAAGGCGAAAGTCGATGCGCCCATTGCGGTCTTCGAAAATCCGGAAGTGGCCTTGGATAACTTCATTGCCATGGCAGGTTCGGGCGATATGAGCCAGCTGCCCGCTGTAGTCTTTCTGGATATCAATATGCCGCAGATGTCGGGTTTCGAATTCATGGACAAAATGTGCGCGATGGGTTTCGACCGCTTCGGAATTTCGGTTTACATCCTTTCTTCATCGGTTGATCCAGCCGATGTCGATAAGTCGAAAACCTATCATTGTGTACGGGGCTTCATTTCCAAACCGCTCTCGCTCGATAAACTCAGCGAGGTAGGATTTCTGCCCCGCCCCTGACCAAAAAAACAGGCAGCGCTCTGCTGCCTGAATCCGGGTCATGGTGTCAACCCTTCGTGGGGGAAAAGTGGTTATGGTGAGTCAAAGACCTTTACAAGTTACGGCGCTAATACACCTAAGGGCAATACCATGTTGATGTTGGGTGATTGCGTAATGGCGTAATTGAACTTATCAGAAGCACTCCCTGTTGGGAATTGATGCTAAAGCTCAATTCACCTCCACCCGTTTCACGTCCGTCTTTCCATCAGCATACCGCAGGCGCAAGAGGTAAAATCCTGCCGGGAAGCGGCTCAGGTCGAGTTCGGTGTTCCAGGGGCTGGAGAGCAATTTGGAGCCCAGTAAGCTGTAAAGCTCCAGTTGTGTAGGAGGATTACCTTCGGCACGAAGGTGAAGGAGTCCGTTGGTGGGATTGGGCCAAAGGCTGATGGTCGGCTTGGTGCTGTTCAATCCCTGGCGCAAGCAGTAGGTGAAATCTACATCGATGCCGCTCAGGCTGCGCGCTGTACTGGTTCCACAACTGTTGGAACTCGTTACCCGGATGCTTTGTCCGAATACCGGTGTAGAAGGCATGACTACCTTGATGGATTTAGTGCCTTGTCCCGAAAGGATGCTTGCTCCACTGAAAACGGTCCAGTTGAACGCTGTAGCACCGAATAAAGTAACAACACTGTATACCGAGGTAATCGAGCCCGGACAAGCCTGTAAGGGGCCTGAAATGGGTCCGGGTACGTCGGGGATGGAGCGCACGTTGAGGGTTCGGGGAAGCGATACACCGCATTTGTTGGTGATGGATACGCCGATGTTTCCACTTACAAAACTGGGGTCGAAGGATACGGTGATGGTGTTACTGCTTTGCCCACTGAGCAATTGGACTCCTACCGGTACGGTCCAGAAGTAGGAGAGGGCATCCGTTACAAGCGGAGTGCTGTAAACCACCGAGGATGCTCCGCACACGCCGGTTGCAGGTCCACTGATGTACAGGGGCGATGTGGGTGTCCGCACAAACATGTTTTTATTCCGTGCAGGACTGGTACCACAGGCATTGCTAGCAGTCACCGACATGACACCTCCGCCGTAGTTGGGGTCGGCGGTTGCTGTGATGATGTTTGTTCCATCACCACTCAGGATGTTGAGGCCCTGGGGCATGCTCCAGGTGTATTCGTTTGCACGCGCTACGGCCAGTACCGAATACACCGCTGTATCACCCGGACACAGACGCGAGGGACCCGAAATGGAGGAAGGCCTCACCGGGATTTGGATGTGCAGGTTGAGGTCGATTTCGGTGGTGGTGGCACCGCATGCGCCGGTAACGGTTACGCTGAGTGCGCCATTGATGCCCAGGTGAGCCACCGATGTGACCCAGGCAATGGTGATGGTGTTCGTGCCTTGTCCGCCGGCAATCGTGACTCCGAAGGGTACATTCCAGAAATAGCTCGTTGCACCGTTAACCGTTGGTATGAAAAAGGTTGCAGTTCCACCGGCAAGCGGAATACACTGCACCGGATTGCCTTGAATGTTTCCCACTACAGGAGTCAGTCCGTTGTCCGGCTGGCCGTCGCAATCATCATCGAGGTTGTTGCATAGTTCAATGGCTCCCGGGTAAATCGATGGATTGGCATCGTTGCAATCGCCTCCAACTGCTGTTCCTGTTGCCGGGGCTATGCAATAATACCCGAGCAGACTTCCACCGTATCCATCACCATCCAGATCGGTGTAGTACGCAGTGCTTCCGGGAGTAACCGTCACCGTGATGCTGTCGGTGCACGTGATCATGCCATCACTCAATGTGACCGTGTAGGTGGTGGTTTGTGCCGGAGTTACTTGGATTACCGATGTTGTTGCACCGGTAGACCACTGCACCTCCGGCAGCGGAGACAGATTCTGGTCGGCTAGCCACAACCAGGAGCCGGTGGAAGGCAGGTTGCTGGATCCGATGTCGGCTCCGGCATCGGCAGTACCCGCAATGAGGTAGCGGCTGCCGTATGGCTTGATGTCGTAAGCCATATCATTACCGGTACCACCGCTCGTATAGATCGATTGTTGTACTCCTGTTTGATCGTAGCGGGCCACAAGGACTTCCGATGGCTGGTTGTTTCCGCTACGCACACTTCCACATACCATCAGAATACTTCCGGATGAGGCGATTCCGATGAAGCGTGTGGGGTTGCCCGAGGCCGGTTGAAAGGTGTTGAGGGCAAGAGCCTGACCGCTGTTGCTGTATTTTACCACAAAGCCCCTGTCGCTGTTCGAGTTCGGACCGGTAATACTGCCACTGGTCGAATTATAGAATTTTGGGGATGCACCACTGTAGAATCCGCTCACCCAGATTTCCTGTTGTGCATTGATGGCGAGTCCGGTTCCGAAGGTGAGGGAGGCAGACGAAGTGCCCGAGTTACCGAAGCTTGTTGCCCAGCCAAGGCTTCCGTTGGAATTGAGTTTTACGAGGTAACCCAGTCCGAAGCCCGGATTGAAAATCGTTGAACCGGTATTGAATCCATCCACTACCTGTGCAGCGACCCCTCTGTTCCAGGAGCGGAAGTAACCGGTGGCGTATATGCTTCCGCCGGCATCCACGGCCAGTGATCCCACACCCACCTCGCGGTTGTAAATGCGGGCTACCCACAAGGCGTTTCCCGCTGCGTTGAATTTGATGATGGCTCCGGTTCCGAAATTGCTGTTGATGCTGGGTACATTCACCGTACTTCCGGTGGAGTACACCGTTCCGGCATTGGCGGTCGGGCAACAATCATTAAAATCGGCACTCACCACCGGATTACCCGATCCGTCTACTGCAACCGCATTGATGCCGTCGTTACCCGGGCCACGCACGGTGATGCCCCAGAGGATTTTGCCCGTAGCGTCCAGTTTAATCAGGAATCCATCCTGGTGATTCGGGTAACCGGCCGAGACGGTATAGGGTGCTACAAACGAACTTCCGGTGGTTCCGGTAATCGTACAGGGCTGGTTATAGCGTCCGGCCAGGAACACATTGCCCGCCGCATCGCAGGCAATCCCCTTACCATATTGTCCGGCACTGAAATCCTCGTTGCCGGCGGAGCCACCACTGATGGCCCAGAGTACACTGCCACAGGAGTCGTACTTGATCAGGAAAAAATCGGTTCCGCCCTGACTATTGAGTGTGAATCCGCCTGTAC
>JBJTJB010000083.1:0-1365 GCA_046095245.1 Bacteroidota bacterium
CTATGGCATGGTGCAATTGGGCCAGACTCATCATTTGGTGCCCACCACGGAACAAATCCTCATTGGTCCTGTTCAACTTGAACTGGGACAGATCAAATCGTATCACGTATTCATCAAATGTGTTTCGCAACAAGGGGTGTACGTCGGCGCCGTTCCGGTGTTTACTCTGCTCTTCATAGCCAGTGCCCTGGTAAAGGGTCAGCACCAGGGTCTTTTGGTCTGGTGTTGTCTCCATTTTGCCACTCTCGGCCATGACCACCTTGCGGTTGCCAATACTACCCGTGTGGTCATAAATCATCACTTTTCGGAGCGTGTTTCCATCCGAATCCTTGGCACCGACCTTGATGGAATACCCCTCGATTCCATTGTAGAAAACGCCTTCTCGAATGGCCAATGAAGGTTTCTGTTGTCGGATATCGTACAACAGAGATCCCATCTTGAGGTTGGTGTACGGAAGCACGTGGTTTGAAAACAGAAAGGCTGCTGAACTAATAATGAGCGCTGTAAACAAGAGAGGCAGCATGATCCTCTGTAAGGATACGCCGGCTGCTTTCGCTGCGGTGAGCTCAAAATGCTCCGCCATGTTGCCAAAGGTCATAATGGAAGACACCAGAATGGCCAGCGGCAAAGCCATGGGAACCAGGTTGGCAGAGGTATAAAAAAGGAGCTCAGCCACTACAATACCATCAAGTCCTTTTCCGACAAGGTCATCGATGTATTTCCACAAGAATTGCATCAGCAATACAAATAGTGAAATGAAGAACGTAAGCAGGAAGGGCCCGATAAAGCTCTTCAATACAAGTGCATGTAGTTTCTTCAAAACGGTAGTGGATACGGTTCAAAAATACCTAAGTTTGGCTGAGATGGAAGCGATACCGGGCATTGGTCCTGTTGAATACGCACTGCTGGCGGATGACCAACTGTTTCTGACCAAGCAAAAATTGTCGACGCAGTTGGTCGATTTGCTGGGTACATGTGTGGATGTTATTCGTCCTATTGTTACCGACCTTGAACAGGAAATACCTCAAGAGGCCCGAGAATCAACGCCAAAAATCAGCCGGGGAGAGAATTACATGGGCAGACCTTGGACCCTGCTCGATTACCCGCGCGTGTTTTCAAAGGCCGATTGTTTCGCCTTCCGAACACTTTGCTGGTGGGGACAAGGTTTTGGCTGCACGCTACACATAAGTGGAAAATACATCGACGCTTATGGAAGTGAACTATGCAGGCAGGGACAACTGCTGGCCTCTAAAGGATTTTCAATGGGGATCAATCCGGATCCTTGGCGACACAGTTTTGATCCGGAAAACTATCGCCCGCTGATTGAATTTGACGCTGTGCAGCACGAAATGCATGCAATCATGC
>JBJTJB010000084.1:0-1714 GCA_046095245.1 Bacteroidota bacterium
CCATACCCTACAGCAAGTTCGCTTTTGTTGGAAGTATTCAAGAGAATGTATCCGTGCTTATTGCTGATGCCCATCAACAGAAGTCCTCTGATCCGAGCCTGGATGTTCTCCTCTGCGACTCCGAAATCCGTTCCGGCAAAAGAGGGTTTGAGTGTTTCGAGCAATGTATCGTAGGCCGATTGGATAGACAAGACCTCGTGCGAGCAGCCCAGGTTGTGCACAAGATCGATTGCATCCTGCACCGAATGTGCACTTGAAAAAGCCGAAGGCATTAAAACAGCATGGACATTTTCGGGGCCGATGGCATCGGCTGCAAGGGTCAGCACTACGGCTGAATCGATACCACCGGAAAGTCCTACCACGGCCTTGCGGAATCCCATTTTTCTGAAATAACCACGAATGCCCATCAACAAAGCCTGGTGCAGAGATTCGATATCGGAAGCCGATCCCATAGGAGGGACTCCGGTCATGCTCATGCCGTTGTCGGTATCCGGTTGAAAATCAACACAGGCAAGATCCTCTGTAAAAGGGGTCATACGATGCACCAACTCACCCTTTGAATCGTAAACCAGGGAAGCACCATCGAACAGAATATCGGACTGTGCACCCACGCAGTTCACATACACCAGCGGGCGGCCGAAACTTTTAACATTCTTGAAGAGGATGCGCATGCGTTCCTGTTCGTGACCAATTGAGAATGGAGAGGCCGCGATATTGATCATGAGTTCAGGATCCTGACGGATCAACTCCTTCATGGGCCAGAAGGTATACAGGGGGTCCTCCTCCATATTCCATAAATCCTCGCAGATGGTGAGCGCTACTTTGACTCCGGCAACTGTTACACACTCAAACAATCGGTTGGGTTCAAACCAGCGGTACTCATCAAACACATCATAGGTAGGCAGCAGGGTCTTCGCCACGATGTGCGAAATACGTCCGCCTTGCAACACCACTGCGGCATTGAAAAAATCCTTGCCGTTTCTGTCTGGGTTACGGACTGGACTTCCGAGTATGACGGAAACACCCGATGTTTCCGTAGCAATCCGCTTTAAAGCCTCCTCGCACGCATCCACGAAACCTTCCTGTTCAATCAGATCGAGCGGTGGGTATCCGCACAGACACAATTCAGGAAACACAACCAGATCTGCGCCTTGGCTTCCGGCGGTGTGGCAGCGTTCGATGATTATCCCCGCATTTCCGACAATGTCCCCAATCAAGGGGTCGAATTGTGCGAGTGCGATTCTCATCTTCAGAAATCAATCAGGAACAAACACCTCAGACTCTTGTATCAGGTCGGATCAGATCAACTCAAAACAAAACACCAGCATGGATACCGAGGTAATTGGATACGCCTTTGATTTTCGCATCCGATGAAAGCTCCTCGGAGAACTTCTTGTCGAAAACGTTCAGGAAGCCGTTGTTGAATTCGAGACCCACAAATGCAACCGTGCTACCACTGATCGTATATTCTATTCCTGAACCGATTATCATGTTCATGTTGAAATCGTTTGCATAGTCCATGAAATCGTTGTCCCCGTTAATCTCGTTGGAACTTTCTGCACGGATCAGGTAACCGGGCGAAACCCCAAACTGACCATAAACACGGATTTTACCGAATGGGTTGGTCAGCATTTTCAAGGTGAGTGGAATCTCAACATACTGAAGCTTGATGTCGAACTCATTGTTCACCCCGGCAGGCAAGGTCAATTGGTCC
>JBJTJB010000085.1:0-1348 GCA_046095245.1 Bacteroidota bacterium
TTGATGCTGTTTTAGAGAACGAACAGCATCCGTATTTTTTCTTTTGTGCCAGAGCCGATTTTTCGGGGTATCATTCCTTTGCCAAGAGCTACGGAGAGCATCTGCGAAATGCCCGCTTGTTCCAGCGCGAATTGGATCGGAGGGGGATTCGCTCCTGAGGGTTAGCGATGAGTGGATAAGTTGATTTGTTTCGGTTGGGGATCGAGGCCTATAGGGGAAAACAAGAATGGAGGTCCTTCGGGTTTATTCAGGTTGGTCATGTGTAGTAGTCTGTGTTCGGTAATCTTCAAATCCAATAAAAGCAAACCGACCGCAAAGGGGGCCACCACACCGCCCTCCCCAAAGCAAAGTTCGAGGATTATTTTTTCATAGTCCTCCGTTAAACGGCTACAAACGACTCTTTCTTAAACATCACCACCGAAGCAATCAGTACGGAATTTGCCCACACCGCACCGCATTCGGTACCTTTGTATCCTATGAAAATCGGCATACTTCGCGAGGGTAAAATTCCGCACGACAAACGTGTCCCATTCACTCCTGTACAATGTAAGCTGTTGCTGGAAGAGTTTCCTGACCTGCAATTGGCGGTTCAGCCCTCGCCCTTCCGTTGTTTTTCGGATGAGGAATACAGGCTTCAAGGCATCCAATTGCAGGATGATTTGCGTGATTGTGATGTGCTGATGGGAATAAAAGAAGTGCCGGTATCGGAACTGATTGCTCACAAACGGTATTTCTTCTTTTCGCATACCATCAAGAAACACGCGCACAATAGGAATCTGTTAAAGTCCATTCTCGACAAGGGGGTTGAGTTGGTCGATTACGAATGCTTGGTCGACGCCCAAGACAATCGGGTGATCGGGTTTGGACGGTACGCCGGACTTGTTGGCGCGTATAACGGGTTAATGGCCTACGGATTGAAATACGGTTTGTTTGAGTTAAAACCTGCTCACCTATGTCACGATAAGAAGGAGCTTTTCGCACAACTGGAGAATATCAGTCTGCCGAACATCAAAATTGTGGTGACCGGCGGAGGCAGGGTAGCCAATGGCGCTCTTGAGGTCTTCGGTGTGATGGGGCTACGCAAAGTGACCGCCTTCGAGTTCCTCAATTATGCATACCGCGAACCTGTATACGTCCAACTGCACTCGGAGGACTACTACAGGAGTAAAGATGGTTTGCCGTTCAGTAACAAGGCCTTCAGGGAGCACCCCGAGGGATTTGATTGCACGTTTGCACAAAGCAATGGTTTTGCCTCCAGTTGTGACTTGCTGGTGCATTGTACGTTTTGGGATCCCCGGGCGCAAGTCCTCTTTACTCGGGAGCAAATGAGGGATCCACGGTTTCGTAT
>JBJTJB010000086.1:0-3082 GCA_046095245.1 Bacteroidota bacterium
TTACGAAAATAACCGGAATTGGGATGCGTAAACGGACCTTGCTATCCGCTTATCACTGCTCTTTCACGAACACATAGCCCCCTTTTGTCGATCCCCATACCTGCTTGCCGCCCGCATCGAAGCCCTGGTCCCAGGACACCATTTCACCTTCTTTCAGCGTGATGATGGAGGTGGCTTACTTTGCTCCCCGTAAGTCGGAAGGGCAGGACGAACCTTGCGTGCCGCCCTTGTACTTCCCGTTTTTGAGTAATAGCACAACTGCACAACCGTCCTCCAGTTCGATACTGTCGGGGTGGAGTAGCTGCATTTTACCGCGGTCGGTATGAAGTCCAATCACCTCCTTCGCATTGCGGATGGTATAGATCTCACTTCTGAATTCTTTTTTCGAGGGATGGGTGAGTTTGTACACGCGTTGCCGGTACGGCTTATCCATTTTCGTAGCCATAGCCTGCTCAACGTACAGCCATAGACCATCGGTTCGTTCGGGCCAGATGGGTGTCATCACCAGGCTGATGTGGAAGAATGCCGTGTCCTTCGCCGCTTGACCTGCATTGCTGTATTTGCCCGCCAGCTGCGTGGCGAAACGCACCAAAGCGGCGTCTTTGCCAGGCTCCGGAGCCGTTGACTGAGCAAGGCCAGTGTTGGAAATCAATACGGGAAATAAAAACACGAGCAAGTGGCGCAGAAAGTTCATTGTTTATATGCGGTCAATTGTTCAATCCAATCCTTGTGAGGTTCAAAGTAAGGGGATTTCAAGCTGTTGTTGAAGGTTGCTCCGCGATAAAACGGGCCTCAGGTATCGGCTTTAAGGCAATATTTTATAATCAATTCCTGGAAACCAAGTGTTTCAATGGCTGAATTTCATAGAATTTGGATAACGTATTATCTGTTTTCCATGAAATTTAGATAATAGCCTTGATCGAATTAAAACTGCATACAAAGCTCGGCCGGAGTCATCACAGGAACTTCCGCCCCCTTGAAATCACGGACGTTACGTGTCACCAGACCATCGAGGCGTTCGACGGATGTGGCGCATACAACTTGCAGCGCGTCTTCGAAATCGCTGTGCTTGGAGCGTTGCCCTTTTTTGAGAAGGTCCATGTCGATAGGGATCACCGACACGTAGTCGAGCAAATCGTTCAGCACTGTGCGCAGGCTTTTTTCGTTCAGGTGCTTCTTCAGCAGGTAGTGGGTGGTGGCAATGGAATGCGACGACACGAAAAGTCTGATTTTTCCTCCCTCGGCTCGTGAGAAGATTTCGACGGCTTGCTTGCTGAACGGTTTGCGGTCGGCCAGTAGGTCGATCAGCACATTGGTATCGATGAAAACACGTTTCACAAGTGCTTCTTTTCGAGGATCGTTCTCAGTTCTTTTTTCTCGTCGAAGTCCTTCGGCAGTTTCACTGCACCGAGCAGCCTGCTCAGCTTGGCTGAAAGCTCCGCTTCGTTCTTCTCGCTGGTAATCGACTCCAGGTAATGCTGGATCAGCTCGGAAAGGCTCCTCCCGTTTTTTCGGGCATAAACCTTGGCACGGGCAATGACCGCCTCGTCGATGGAGAGGGTGAGTTTGGTAAGCATTGTACGTATAATTTCTACAAATATACGTATAAAGTCTTTGGAATCGGAAATGGTGATTTGATTTTTATTCACTTTCTTATATTTCATGGTGCGGCTCAAAATAGATTCGCCTTTTTGTCTTGTTAGGTATTGGTTCATTTGTATCCATTTATATTCGGTTAAATCCCCTATCTGCTTCGCCTTTAATTTCATGATTGAATCTTAATGATGGCGTCAATTATTAAGCTTCAATTTGATTTTCAGCCGATTGTCGAAATTTTTAACCAACTTAACCGAATCGAATGTGCTTTTAGATACATTTGCAACCCCAAGTAAGAGTAGCTGCTTGGTCAAACAAACAGTGCGGGGTGGAGCAGAGGTAGCTCGTTGGGCTCATAACCCAAAGGTCACAGGTTCGAGTCCTGTCCCCGCTACCAACAGGTCCCCGGATTTTTCCGGGGATTTTCATTTTTCAGGCATGCAGTTCGTTTACTGTCTATACAAATCAAACCGTAATCCACTTTGGCAAGCGGAGGATACATCATCAACAGCAAGCCTGCAGCCAGGGGGATGTTGGTCGATCCCGAGCTCATGTTACCCAGTGTAACGGATACGGATGGGAAGCAGTATCCGATGGTGATGCCTACCGCCATGGCAATGAAGATCCACAGGGTCAGGTAGCGGTCGAGGAATTTCAGTCTCTTGTTCACGGCTCAGCAGCAATTTTTCTTTTGGTCCTGCGCCTTGGATACAAGTAGTGACAGGTTGTCGCGCAAACGGATCAGTGCTTTTTCGTCCATACAGTAGCAAATGGCGGAGCCCTCCACTGTGCCGCGGATGAGCCCGGCCTCCTTCAGTTCACGCAAGTGCTGCGATACAGTCGCCTGCGCGAGGTCCAGCTCGTCAACAATGTCGTTACAAATGCACTTATCAATACTGAGCAAGTAGTGGATGATGGCCAATCGGGCCGGGTGACCCAGGGCCTTGAACATTCTTGCAGTGTTGAGTTCAGTGACTGTATACGGTTCGGATTTGGTGGCGCCCATAATATATCGTTTAAACGCAATATTACGATAAATTAGGACCGATAGTCCTGCCCCGCGAAATTTTTCTGTTTCAAACCACATCGGTCGATTTCCGCCTACATTTGACCGCCGAACCGTTGTGAGCGCTTCTTCGCATCAAAAAATCACCGCTGCAGGGCTGTTAGTCACCCTGGGAATCATCTACGGTGATATCGGTACCTCGCCCCTTTACGTGATGAAGTCCATCGTGGGTGAGGGAGCCATCGACCGCAATGTCATCCTTGGCGGTCTGTCCTGTATTTTCTGGACAATCACCCTTCAAACCACGCTGAAATACGTGATCATCACGTTGCGTGCCGACAACAAGGGGGAAGGTGGGATATTCTCCTTGTATGCGCTGGTCCGTCGTCGGCGTACGCCCTGGTTGGTTTTTCCGGCACTGATCGGAGGCAGCACCCTGCTGGCGGATGGTATCATCACACCACCCATATCGGTTTCATC
>JBJTJB010000087.1:0-1574 GCA_046095245.1 Bacteroidota bacterium
CCCATATAACCGGGCGTGTAGCCCACATACACCACATCGGGCGTATGATCGTAGATATAGACGTAACGTGTGTTGTAGGCGGAGTTACTGGGCGGGATCTTGTCCACGTCGGCCGGACGTGAAGTGCTCACCTCCCAGGGGCCATTGTAGTTCTTGCTCTCGAACCAGATACCGTTATCGACCAGGTAATACATGGAACCCGAGCGGAATACCGTTTTGGATGCGTTCACCGCAAGGAACAGGGAAGTGCCGTCCACCGGCTCAAATTTTGGTGCACCGTCGTAAGTGACCGTAGCGTTCTTACCTGCAGTCTTCCTGTCTACCGTAGCTGTTTGTGGAACCTGTGCATCCAACACGGCGTCTTTGGCCTGTGGAGTTCCAGGGACACTGGCCAGAACCGCATCCATATCCGAACCCGGCGGGATTTTAGCGAAGTCAGCGGGAAGGCTATCCGAAGGGATGAACTTCCAACCACCATCAAGTCCTCCGGAGGCATACCAGCGACCCGACTTGAGGATGAAATACTTCTGAGATGAAATCTCACGGAAAATGTAATCGTCCGTATTGTCTACATACAATAGGCCGGTTTCATTGATCGGCTTGAACTCGGGATTTCCTTTGGTTTGAAGCAATTCCGCCGGTACCGTGGAGACGACAATCTCGGGAACCACGCCGTCATCAGCGGTTTTGGCGGCTGAGCTGGTGTCGGAGGGTTGCTTGTTTTTCTCCATGGCCTTTTTCACCGATGAGGGGACGTTCTTGGTGATTGCCCAACCCGTGGTTAAGGACGAGGATTTCATCCAGTGGTCGCCACCGTACAGGTAGTAAGAGCTGTCCTTGTCCGGTTTCATGATGATGAACGGCGTATTGATGATTCGCTTCACCGAAGCCCCATCGATTTGTTGGAGTTTCGGTTCACCGTCAATCAGAACGAGCACGGAGGCTTTGTTGCGATACAGAATCACCGGAGCATCATTTTTGAAACCGGTGTGATCGGCCATATTCCCTGCCTATTCTACGGTGGTAATCAGCTGATCAGTCGAGCCGGACAGGTTCCATCCGGGAACAGCAGCTATGATTCCTGACTTCAATTTCTCGAGGTCGATCGTGGAATCCTGGTCAGAGAATCGAACATTCGTCACCTTGGCGGTTCGCACACTGTAGAGGTGATTGTCGCGATCGAACTCCAAGTCGGCTGCAAAGAACAAGGCACCGAACAGGGGTTCTTTTTTACCAGCAGGTACAATCGAGAAGGCAGCCGTTCCGCTCAGGTCGTTGCCATTGAGTTCCTGTGGCTGTGGCTGGTACAATACTACCGTACCCTGCGGGGTGGGTACCTCTTTGGGCCAGTTAGCCGGATGCTCTTGTGCCTGGCACATGGAACTTGCGATGGTCAGTATAAAGGACAAGATAAGTGGCCTCAAACCAATGGAATTGCTTTTAGTCATGATCAAGTTGAAATCCGAAAGTTGTAATGGATACATAGCCGACTAGAACCCGCAGCGGAGTTTGGGACCGTAGACTGGGTTAGAAGATTAGTTGTTCGAATCCTTTGCGATGTTCAAATAAATTCC
>JBJTJB010000088.1:0-3815 GCA_046095245.1 Bacteroidota bacterium
ACTCACCCCTGTACGCCGCTTTCTACCCGCCCGGCTCGACGTAAACGATTGGTCGGCTGTGGAGCCTTTTTTTACGGATTTGTTGGTTCGGCCGATTGACGAGCCCGGACAACTGGTGACCTGGCTGCGCGACCGTAGTGAGCTGGAGGCTTTTCTGCAGGAGGAGTTGGGCTGGAGGTATATCCGCATGAGTTGTGATACGGCCAACAAGGAACTGGCCGAGGCGTTCAATTTTTTCGTGGGGGAAATCCAACCCAAAATCGCCCCGTTGAGTCACCGGCTCGATCAGTACCTGTTGGGGAGTCCGGCTTTGGGCAGCCTGAACCGGCCCGAGTACGGCATTTTGCTGCGGCAAATCCACAAGCGGGTAGAAATCTTCCGGGAGGAAAACGTTCCGCTGATGGCCGAACTGCAGCAGAAAGAGCAGGAGTACTCTGTCATTACCGGAGCCATGACCATTGAGCAGGAGGGTAAGGAGTTGACTCTGCAGCAAGCTTCCAATTTTCTGGAGCAGGACAACCGGGAGCTTCGCGAGGAGGTTTACCGGAAGATGTGTGCACGACGGCTCGAGGACAAGCAGAAGCTGGATGCCCTGATGGATGAACTGATGGCGCGTCGAAGCGAAATTGCCCGAAATGCCGGGTTTAGCAACTACCGCGATTACATGTTTGCAGCTCTGGGCCGATTCGATTATACCCCGGCCGACTGCTTCGCTTTCCATACGGCCATCGAAAAACACCTGGTTCCGCTCAACGATGCGGTGGAGGATCTTCACCGGAAAGAGCTGGGGCTTGATACCCTGAGGCCCTGGGATACGGCGGCTGTGGTCCCCGGACAACAGCCCCTGAGGCCCTATTCTTCGGCCTCCGAATTGATGCAAAAGACCATCGACTGCTTCGCGGAGATCCACCCCCGCCTGGGCGAGTGCATGGTGCAGATGCGGGATGCCGGCCGGCTCGACCTCGATTCGCGCAAAGGCAAGTCACCGGGCGGCTACAACTACCCGCTGTATGAAACCGGGCTCCCGTTTATTTTCATGAACTCGACCAATACTCTCCGCGACCTGGTGACCATGGTGCATGAGGGCGGCCATGCGGTTCAGTCGATTGTGGACCAAGCCCTGGAATTGGTCGACTTCAAAAACCTCCCAAGCGAGGTGGCTGAGTTGGCTTCGATGTCGATGGAGCTGATCAGCATGGAGCACTGGCATCATTTCTTTTCCAATTCCGAGGATCTTCGCCGGGCCCGTCGAAAGCACCTCGAAGACGTACTGAAAGGCTTGCCCTGGATCGCCTGTGTGGATGCATTCCAGCAGCAGCTTTATACCCAGCCAGGTCTTGACCGCGACTCCCTTTGGCTCGATTGTTACACACGTTTCTCGGGAAAATCTATTGAATGGAATGATTTAGATGATATTCGTAAAAATTTGTGGCAGAAACAATTGCATATTTACGAAGTGCCTTTCTATTACATCGAATACGGGTTTGCACAGCTGGGGGCAATCGCCGTGTGGAGGAATTACCGCCGGGATCCGGATGCCTGTATCGACCAGTACCTGAAGGCCCTGTCGTTGGGCTATACCGCGTCCATCGGGGAGGTGTATCAAACAGCCGGAATCCGTTTCGATTTCTCGGAAGAATATGTCCGTGAGCTGATGGACTTCGTCCGCCAGGAGTGGCAGTTGACCCTTTCCTGAATCCCTCCGGACGATGTTTCCGGTGGAACATTGGCTTTTGGTTGGTTTTAAGTTGCTTTTCTTTCACTGCTGACGTAACTTTTCAGTGCCGTTTACGAATAATCGCAACCCAGCGCACGCGACCCCATGCCATTGGCCGACCCTTTTCTGATTGCCCTGCTCTTTGGCAGCCTGGTGCTGCTGATCGGGCTTTGGCTGGTTTTCCGTTTGAATCCCCGCCGGCAAAAAGGAGAGGACTTGGTGCAGGTGCTTTCCAGCCAGCAACCCGGTGCCTGGATCATCTTTGACGGCACATCCTTCGAGGCCCTCAAAGCCAGTCCGGAGGCCATTGACCTGTTCGGAATGGAATCCTCCGCTCAACTCAACGGCTTGTCGTTCGACAGCATGTTTGCCGAGCGGATGGACGATGAAGAGATTTCCCTGCTGCTTAAGTCCATTCAAAACCGACCCATCCGCAACCGTTCGCTGGCCTTGCGCCGGAACGATGGAGAGAGTTTTATCAGCCGCGCGGGCATTAGCCTGCTCGAAAACAAGTACTTGTTTTGTGTCTTCAATGAAGATTCAAAACACGCTGAAAAAGAACTTTTTGTGGAGGATGATTCCAATTCCGCTTCAGGTGAGCTCCCGGCATCCGAGGGGGTGAATCCGGCTCCGGTTCTGCCCGATTCCAGGGGCGAGGCGATGACTCCTCAATCCGCCTTGAAGCCGGATCCGGCTCCTGCCAGTCTGCCGCAGGCGACCGAGTCCCTGCCCGAAACCTCCGGCGAACCCGCGCCAGCATCGGGTCCGACCGAACCGGTTTCGGCACCGCCATCGGAGCCAACCCCCAAGCCGGCATGGGCACCCAGCGCGGTACCCGGCAATGGGCATGGTCGAGGTGAGGAGCCTGTCACCAAGCCAGCCCGGTTCACCCTCGAGCTCTCTTCTGAACCCCGTCCCGCTCCCGAGCAACCCAAAGTCACTCCGCCTGTGGAGAGCAATCCTCCACGTGCTTCGGAGACCATCGAGGTGGTTCGGCCGCATACGGCCCGACCAAGCCAGTCAGCAGGTCGCCCGGGTTCCTCCCGCGACTCACGCCCGGCCGCCGAACAACCCGTATCGGAAGGGGCTGCAATCCTGGCTTACAACGGAACCTTTTTGGAAGCCAACGAGGCCCTTTCGGTTATGACCGGTTACTCGGTTCAGGAGCTGCTGCGGTTAAGTGTATTCCAGTTAATCCATCCCGAGGAGGCACAGGCCCACGAGCGCTGGTTCGAAATGCTGTGCGGCGACCGGTACCGGGTATTAAGGGCTCGCCGCCGCCTCATCCACAAAGCAGGAACAAGCGTGTGGCTCGACCTGACCGGTGCTGCCATGCCAGGTAAGCGCTTTGTGGTGTTGTCGGCCATAGACCTGAGTGAGGAGCTTCGCTTCAGACAGGAAAACCTGCACAGCCGTACCCGCTTGGAGGCTGTGCTGGAAAACACCGGAGAGGCCGTTTTTTCACTCAACGCTCTGGGCAAAGTGACCGTTATCAACCCCCGGGCCCGAATTCTGCTCGAGAACCACCTGGGAAAGCCACTCGACGCTACACAGGCCTTCGAGCTGCAACTGACGGGGCAGGAACGTAAAACCTGGAAAGAACGCTTTGGATTGGTACTCACGGGGAAGACACTGCAGTACAGGTCGGTTTTCCACGATGGGCAAGGAGGGGAGTCGACCTACGAAATCGAACTCAATCCCTTGCTCGATGAAGACGGACTGATTACAGGAATTACCTTCTCGGGACGCGATATCACTGCCCGCATGCAGCAGGAGGAAGTTTTGCGCCAGGCCCGGGACAAGGCCGAGGAGGTCACCAAGGCCAAGTCGGACTTTTTGGCTCTGATGAGCCATGAAATCCGAACACCCCTGAATGGTCTGTTGGGTATGTCGGAGCTGCTCAACAGCACCAGCCTCGACCCGCGACAGAAAGAATACGTTGACATCATCCGCCTGAGCGGCGAGGCCTTGCTGGAAGTCATCAACGACGTGCTCGACTTTTCAAAAATCGAGGCCAACAAACTCCAGCTCGAGCAGGTACCTTTCCGTGTAGCCGATGCGGTAAACGAATCCATGAACATCCTCTCGGGTCGTGCCC
>JBJTJB010000089.1:0-4349 GCA_046095245.1 Bacteroidota bacterium
CCTACAGCTGTGAGCAGCGGCACTACGCCGAGAATGAAGGCCAGGGAAGTCATCAGGATGGGCCGCAGGCGCAATTTAGCGCCTTCAAGAGCCGCAGAAATTGCATCCATGCCTTCTTCGCGCTTCATCTTGGCGAACTCCACGATCAGAATGGCGTTCTTGGCATTCAATCCGATGAGCATGACCAATCCGATCTGCGCAAAGACGTTGTTGACATACGACTCGGAGAACATGCGCGCCAGCCACAACCCAAGAAAGGCACCCATCACCGCCCAGGGTGTTCCCAGCAGTACACTGAACGGCAGACTCCAGCTTTCATACTGCGCCGCGAGAATCAGGAACACGAACAGCAAGGCCATACCGAATACGGCCGCGCCTTTTCCGGCCGATGCCCTCTCCTGGTAGGAAATATTTGCCCACTGGTATCCCATGTCCCCGGGCAGGGTGGCTTTGGCGGTCTCTTCCAGGGCATCAAGGGCCTGCTCGGAGCTGTATCCCGGAGCAGGAACGCCCGAGATTTCGGCCGCGCGGTAGATGTTGAAGTGGTTGGTGAACTGGGGTCCGCTGGTATCCCTAACGGTTACGAGTGTACCCAAAGGAACCATCTTACCGGCATTGTCACGCACGAAATAGCGGTTAAGGTCCTCCGGTTTCATGCGGTAAGGTGCATCGGCCATGACGTACGTTTTGTATTGCCGGCCGAACTGGTTGAAGTTGTTGATGAATGCACCACCCATCATGGCCGATACAGTGGTGTTGATGTCGTTTAGGTTCACTTTGAGCTTCTGGGCCTTCTCCTTGTCGACATTGATCACTTTTTGCGGCACGTTTGCCCTGTAAAGGCTATAGACTTTGCCGATTTCCGGACGCTTGGATGCTTCGGCGATGAACCGCTGGGTATGCTCTGCGAGATAACCAGGGGTATTCCCCCCGCGGTCCTGGAGTTCCATAGTGAATCCGCCCGAGCTACCCAGCCCGGGTATCGGAGGAGGGCTCACGGCCACAACCGTTGCATCGGTGATCTCGCTGATCAGCAACTTGCCTGTATAATCGATAAGCTGCTTGGCTGTTCGTTCGCGCTCATCCCAGTTTTTAAGCGTGACGAATACCGTAGCAGTATTTGAGGATACCGAACTCGTCAGCAGGTTGAAACCGTTGACAACCGTGAAGTATTGTACTTCCGGGATTTTGCCAAGCAGTTGCTCCACACGTTTTGTCACCTCGTCGGTGCGTTGCAGCGAAGCCGCATCGGGCAGCTGCACGGCGCAGATGAAATACCCTTCGTCTTCCTCCGGAACAAAACCCTTGGGCACCGAGCTGCCCAGGCCACCTGCAATCAACACGATTCCACCCACCAGTACTACAGTAATCACCAGCTTGCGGGTGAAGAATCCTGCGATTCGTCCGTACCGTTCCGTGAGCCTGTCGAAGAAACGATTGAACCCGCCGAAGAAACGTCCCATCATGCCCGTTCCGGGTTTGGTCGGGCGCAGGATGAGCGATGCGAGTGCGGGGCTCAGCGTGAGCGCATTGAATGCGGACAAAAGTACGGATATGGCTATCGTTATAGCGAACTGCTGATACAAGCGGCCGGTGATTCCGCCGGTGAGGGCGACCGGTATGAACACGGCTGCCAGAATCACCGCGATGGCCACCACAGGTCCGCCTACCTCCTTCATGGCCTTGCGTGTGGCTTCACGAGGCGAGAGTCCATGTTGCAGATGGTGCATCACCGCCTCGACCACCACAATGGCATCATCGACCACCAAGCCGATGGCCAGCACCATGCCCAGCAGGGACAGTACGTTGACCGAGAAGCCGAGGAGCGGGAAAATGATGAACGTACCGATGAGCGACACGGGTACGGTCAGCAGCGGAATCAGCGTGGCTCTCCAGTCCTGGAGGAAGAGGAATACCACCAAAATCACCAGCAATACCGCTTCGAGCAGCGTGTGTAATATTTCTTCGATGCCCGCTTCAACTGCGAGTGTCGTATCGAGCGGATAAGCTACTTGCAGATCGGGGGGAAATGCCGTCTGCATGGTTTCAATTTTTCCACGGATTGCTTCGGCCACCTGCAGACCATTTGATCCCGGAATCTGATAAATGGCCACCGTTGCTGATGCTTTTCCGTTCAACCTGCTGCTGGAGGTGTAATTCTCATTGCCCAACTCAACACGGGCCACATCTTTCAGCCTTACCAATGCACCCTTGTCATCCGATTTGACAATGATGTTCCCGAATTCCTCTTCGCTTACGAGCCGGGTTTGAAGCTGGGCAGAATATGTATTCTGGTTACCGGGGAGTGCCGGCTCGTTGCCGAATGTACCTCCCGGCCGGATGGCGTTCTGATCCTTCACGGCATTCATTACTTCCTGTACAGTCAGGTTGTAGGAGGCAAGTCGGTCAGGCCTCACCCAGATGCGCATACCGTATTGCGTACCGCCCAGGATCGTGACATCGCCCACACCCGGAGTACGTTTGAGTTCATCCACGGCGTTGATGTAAGCGTAATTGGCCAGGAAATCCTTGTCGTAAGTACCGTCGGGCGAGTAGAACGACAACAACATGAGCGGGAATGTCAGTGATTTCTTCACGGTGACTCCCATGTTCAACACCTCGGGTGGCAGATAGGGATTCGCCTGCGACACCTTGTTTTGCGTGAGCATGTTCGCCTTGTCGAGATCCGTACCGACTTCGTACGAAACCTGGATGTTGGCCGTGCCGTCACCTGCATTGACCGAGCGCATGTAGAGCATGTCCTCCACACCATTCACTTGTTGCTCGATTGGTGTAGATACTGCTTGCTCCACGTTCACGGCATTGGCACCGCTGTACACCGCTGCGATCTGCACCATTGGAGGAGTGATGGGCGGATATTGTGATACCGGTATTCCGGAGAGCACGATAAGACCCAGCACCACCATCAGGATGGAGATGACAATGGCCGAAATCGGGTTGCGTATGAAAAATTCACTCATAGCCTACTTTCCTCCCTCGTTAACCAATGTCGAATCGTAGGACCAGGGCATCGTTACAGGCACAACCGGCTTACCGGGCTGTATGATGGCATTGCCAACCATGGCGACCCTCTCCCCTTCCTTCAGGCCTTCGCTGATGACCCAGTTGCTGCCTATACGCAAACCCGGTTTTACGGGACGAGGCTTCAGGATATTGTCTTTATCGACTACCATCACCTGGTACATAGTCTGCAGTTGGCGTACGGCCGGCTGCGGCACCAAAACAGCATCGTTCAGCTGCTTTGACTTCGCTCTCACTTTTACGAATTGGCCGGGACGCAGGCGCCCGTTGTCGTTTTTAACCACCGCCTGGACCAGCATGCTTCCTGTAAGCGGATCGATAGAGCGGTCTGCAAAATCGACCACGGCTTTCTGCGGCCACTCCGTTCCATCACTCAGCGTAACGGCAAGTTCAATCGGTGTTTTTTCGGTACGGGCAGCCAGCTCTTTCTGGTACATCAGAAAATCGTTTTCAGAAATGGTGAACCGGATGCGGATGTCGTCCGTGGAAGAAACCGTATTGAGGGACTGCGAGCCCCTGGAAACGAAATCACCTACCACACCCCGTGAAATACCGATGATACCGGAAATGGGAGCGGTGATGCGGGTATAGGAGGCCCGCACCTGGGCGTTGGTGTAGTTGGCACCCGCGGCATCTACCACCGACAGTTGCGCTTCATAAGCAGCCCGGGCCGCGTCGAGGTCCCGTTTGCTCAAAGCGTTGATGTTGGCGAGGGGCTCCACCCGGTCGAAATCTGATTTGGCCTTGGCCAGAAGCACCTGCTGGGCGGTGAGTTGGGAGAGTGCGATCTGCACTGCATTCTGCGCCTGCGGATCATCGATCGTATACAACAGCTGGCCTTGTTCCACCCGTTGGCCTTCCTTGAAATGGATGCCGGTGATCGGCCCTTCGGCACGCGCGATGATGGCTACATCCGATTGCCCGTAGGTTTCGCCGGTGTATTCCGTGAAGACCGGCAATGAGCGGGTGACCGCTTCCACCACCTTCACCTCGGGAATCAAATCCTGTTTCTTCTCGCTTTCATGGCTGCATGAGCCGGAGATAAGCAGAAGCAAACCAATCGGTACATGAAGGATTGAACTCGTTCGCATCATATCACTTGTTTTTTCATTGTAGTATTTGTGACCATTCAGTTTAAGAAGAACAACCCTTGACACCTGGAACAGCACCGGTTCGGGTAACCGGGATATTTCCTCGTTGCGTTGGTATTTCCACAGTGCAGAGCGGTATCCAGTTCAGAATAGGATTGTACTTTGATTGCCCGGCTACTGTTGGTTGAAGTTAGAAGCGAACTCCCAATCTCAATC
>JBJTJB010000090.1:0-7032 GCA_046095245.1 Bacteroidota bacterium
TCACTCGGTCAACAGCTCGATTTGGAGGAGCACATCCAGGCGGAAGCGGCCGCAACCGAAGATCATAAGGAAGGGGTAGAGGCGTTTTTACAAAAAAGACAACCACAGTTCAACGGGAGGTGATATGATATTCGAACGCAAGCTGGCCTTTGTGGCTGGTGCCGGTGCTATGGGACAGGGAATTGCCCAGGTCTTGGCTCAAGCCGGTTGGGATGTACGGTTATTCGACAACCGGCCTGATGCAGCCGCTCGCGCGCATCAGTCGATCGCTTCCGCAATGGACAAATTGGTGGGAAAGGGTAAGGTGGAACCTGCGGATGCTGAATCGGTAAAAAACAGGATCCGGGCGGCTAATTCACTGCAGGAAGCCAGCGGTGCCAGTCTGTTCATTGAGGCGGTGATTGAAGACCTCGCCGTCAAGAAAAAGCTATTCTCCGAAATCGAGGCCATTGTGGGCGAGCAAGCTATTCTTGCAACCAACACATCCTCACTATCTGTTACATCAATTGCTTCGGCCTGTACTCATCCCGGTCGGGTTGTCGGAGTCCATTTTTTCAATCCGGCCCCCTTGATGCCACTTGTAGAAGTGATTCCGGCTGTGCAGACCGCTGAAGGTTTGGCCTTGAGACTTACAGACGAAGTGAAAGCTTGGGGTAAGATACCTGTGGTGGTAAAAGACACCCCCGGATTTATTGTAAACCGCCTGGCCCGTCCGTTCTACGGTGAGTCCCTGCGGATTTTGGAGGAGGGAATTCTCGATATTCCCGGTATCGATCATGCACTGAAATCCCTTGGTGGATTCCGCATGGGTCCGTTTGAGTTGATGGACCTGATCGGTAATGATGTCAACTATACAGTCAGTGAAACAGTCTGGACGCAGTTTTACTTTGATCCCCGCTACCGTCCATCGCTGATTCAGCGACGTATGAAGGAGGCGGGTTTTCTGGGAAAAAAATCGGGTCGTGGTTACTACGATTACTCGGAACATGCTGCAATTCCAGGTCCTTCGGGCAATGAGCAAGTCTGGAATCAGGTATTCATGCGCGTCATCTCTATGCTGGTAAATGAAGCGGCTGAGGCCTTGCTTTTGGGAGTCGCCAGTGCATCCGCTTTGGATTTAGCCATGACCAAGGGCGTAAACTATCCCAAGGGATTGCTGGCCTGGGGTGACGAATTAGGACCCGAACGAATTCTTGCCTGCCTCGACAACCTGCATTCGAAATACGGGGATGACCGGTATCGGGCTTCTGCCTTATTGCGGGACCGGGTCGCTTCAGGCATGCCGCTTTTCGGGTAAATCCTGCATCAAGCAATGAACATCACCGCAGTAAACACCCCTTTGGGTTGGATGAATCTGGAGGCCGGTGATTGGGCATTGTATAGTTCCTATTTTACGCCTCATCCACATCCAGAGCGGTCCGATCATCCACTGTTGTTGGAGGCCTTAAGGCAATTGATCGCCTATTTTGATGGCAGGTTGCAGACATTTGAATTGCCGACAGAGCCCGCCGGCACGGTCTGGCAGCGGCAGGTTTGGTCAGCTGCTTCCCGGGTCGGATTTGGAAAAACATCCAGCTATGCAACATTGTGTACACAATTCAACGAGGGAGGCGCTCGAAGCCTTGCAAGGGCATTATCGGTCAACCCGCTTGCAGTTATCGTTCCCTGCCACAGGATTGTCGGATCCTCAGGACAGCTTGCCGGTTATGCATGGGGTACGCAACGAAAGGCCTGGTTGTTGAACCATGAGCAAAGTTGTTTGCAGGGTTCCCTGTTCTGACTCTTGCCGTTCGCATTGATTACCTTTGAACGTTCAATTCCGTACATGGAAAATCAGAAGGATTTGTCAACCAAAGTGGTTGACCGCATGTTCAACAACGATCCGTTCAGTCAGTGGCTCGGCATCGAACGCCTTGAGGTTCGTCCCGGGCATTGCGTACTTCGCATGACAGTCCGTGACGAGATGCTGAATGGATTCTCCATAGCCCACGGCGGTATCACGTATTCGTTGGCAGACAGTGCGCTGGCTTTCGCTTCGAATGGTCACGGACGTATGAGTGTTTCAGTTGAGACTTCTATCTCTCATACTCAGCCTGCCCGCACCGGCGATGTACTAACGGCTACCGCTACCGAACTCAATCGCACCGATAAAATTGCACTCTATGAAGTCCGCGTTACCAACCAGGACGGAAAGCCGGTCGCCTTTTTCAAAGGCACGGTCTACCGGACCCCAAAGCCCTGGTTTCCCGATGACGAATCCCTTTGAATCCAACCATGAAATCAATTAACGCATACCTGGTGTCCGGTGTCCGGACCCCGATTGGTAACCTCGCCGGAAGCCTTTCGGCCGTTCGTGCCGACGATTTGGCCGCCCATGTGTTGAAGGCCCTGCTGGAACAACAGCCCGGACTTGATCCTACTTACATTGAAGAGGTGATACTTGGCTGTGCAAACCAGGCCGGAGAAGACAACCGGAACGTTGCACGTATGGCTTCCTTGCTAGCAGGTTATCCGATTCGTGCTGCGGCTGAAACAGTGAACCGTTTGTGTGCATCCGGTTTAAGTGCTGCGGCCAACGCAGCTCGGGCCATTCGCTCCGGTGAAGCCGATATCGTGGTTGCCGGTGGAGTGGAACACATGACACGTTCACCTTGGGTGATGTCAAAAACATCTGCTCCTTTCGGACGCGACGCACAATTGTTCGACTCCTCTTTTGGGTGGCGATTTATCAATCCCCGGATGAAGCAGCTTTTCGGTGTTGATGCCATGGGTGAAACTGCTGAGTGTCTTGCTGAGCGTGATGCTATTTCCAGAGAAGATCAGGATGCGTTCGCCCTGTGGTCACAACAAAAGGCTGCTGCTGCAGCAGCAGCCGGTCGGTTCAGTCAGGAAATTGTTCCTGTGCCGATTCCGCAAAAGAAAGGGGAGCCGGTTCTGTTTGCAAACGATGAGTTCATGAAGCCAGGAACCACGGCTGAGGGACTCGCCTTGCTGAAGCCTGCCTTTCGTAAGGAAGGCTCGGTCACTGCTGGGAATGCCTCCGGACTGAACGATGGTGCCGCTGCATTGCTTTTGGCATCAGACTCCGGACTTACATCCCAGGGCTTGAAGCCTCTTGCGCGCATTTGTGCTGCGGCCGCTGTCGGTGTCGAGCCCCGAATCATGGGTATTGGTCCGGTTGAGGCTGCCAATAAAGCCCTGCATCGGGCCGGAGTAAGTTGGAAGGATATCGATATAATCGAGCTGAACGAAGCCTTTGCCGCGCAGAGCCTGGCCTGCATCAGAGCCTGGGGGTTGGAGGATAAAGATGAGCGGATCAATCCGAACGGTGGTGCGATAGCCCTCGGGCATCCGTTGGGAATGAGTGGTGCCAGAATACTTCTCTCGGCAGCACTTGAATTGAAAAACAGGAGCAAGCGCTATGCCCTGGTCACCATGTGTGTCGGGGTAGGGCAGGGATACGCGGTAGTAATCGAGGCCTGCTGATCAATCTCGCTTGAGGATAGTAGCCTCACCGACGCAGAGGGGCAGGGAAAACGAGAACATAGAACCATTGCCCGGGGCGCTCTCAAACCAGATGCGGCCTCCATTGGATTCCAGCAGGCGTTTAACGATACTGAGTCCGAGTCCTGTGCTGGACTCCCCACCCGTTGTTTCAACACTTGTTCTCGCAAAAGGCGCGAACACCCTCGCCTGCTCATCAAGCGGAATACCGGCACCCTGGTCACTCACGTGTATCGTAATCTGATCAGTTTGGATTTCAGCGGATATATCAACCACGCTTCCCGCCGGCGAATACTTGATGGCATTCGATACGAGGTTGTTTAAAATCTGAGTGAATTGCTGTTTGTCAGTGTTCAATTGCAGGTGTTCTTCTTTGAAGGAGCAATGTAACTTGATGTTTTTCTTCGATGCGATTTTTCGGTTTCCGCCGATGCAATCCATAAGCAGCGACTCGAGGGTGTGCGTACGAACATCACGTAGTACCGATCCCGATTCTATCTTGGAGATATCCAGTAGGTTGTCCAGCAATTCAAGCATTTGATCACCTGTGCTCCTGAGCATTTCGAAACAGGTTTGCTGTTCATCATTCAGGTTGGCATCCAGCTCTTCGCGCAACATCGAGGCCAGCGTTAAAATGTTGCCGATCGGATTCCGCAAATCGTGAGCCGCCATTCCTAAAAAGAAATTCTTTTCCTTGTTCAGCGTGGTCAACTGGGCATTCATCCGTTCAATTTCAACTTGCTGTTGCTGGATCTTTAGGATGGTATTGACCTTGGCCCGGGTAATTTCTGTATCAAGCGGCTTAAAGAGATAGTCAACAGCGCCGGAGTTGAGTCCACGGAGCATATACTCCCGTTCGGTACTGATGGCCGTAACGAATATGATGGGTATTTTTCGTGTTCTGCTGGTCGACTGGAGCATGGCAGCCACTTCATACCCGTCCATTTCAGGCATTTGAACGTCCAGCAGAATCAAGGAAATCTCTTCTTGCAATACGATACGCAAGGCATCTCGTCCACCCGCGGCCTTCAAAATTGTTCGGTCGGGTTCGCTCAACATGCACTCGAGCGAGTACAGGTTTTCAGGTTTGTCGTCAACGATCAGAATACTGGAATTCATACGTCTTTTGGGACTGGTTCTGGCCGTATACGGAAAGCCGGGGCAAACAGATCGGACACTTTGGGGGATTTCCTTACAAAAGGCCTGTAGGCACAACCTCTGTCCAACTTCAGGTAGTTATGATTTAGTAATTGAAAATGAATACGATATGAGCCTAAACCAATGTCGTAGTTTGGGAATACTCAGTGCTCAGAAAGGATACCCGATCCCGAAATTGAACGTAATGTCACGAAGCGATTGGTCGCCCAACACCCAACGATCACCCAATGGCCTGGCTGGGTCAACCGCCCGGATAGCCCCGTCCATACGGATGATGAAAAAGGTCAGGTCAAGTCGAAGACCGAGTCCGGTACCCACCGCCACCTGCTCGGCGAAGGTGTTCCATCGGAAAAGTCCATCCTCCCTTCCTTCGGACTGGCGGATAAGCCAAATGTTTCCCGCATCGCAAAACCAGGCGGCTTTCAGCTTGCGCAGTAAATTGAACCTCCACTCGACGTTAGCCGTGATTTTCATTTCGCCGAAACGTTCGAAATAATCTTCCTTCACGTTCGATCCCGGACCCAGCTGCCGGGTTCGCCAGGCGCGCATTTCGTTGGGACCACCGGCAAAAAAACTCTTTTCAAAAGGGAGTATTTTGTTGTTTCCGTAGGCGAGTCCCATCCCGCTTGCAAAACGGAATACCCACAGGTTGTCATTTTTCCACACCGGCTTATACCATCGCAAATCGATGTCGGGCCGGAAGTATTGGGCGAACGGTACATTCAGTAGCTTGGCAGGTACGTCCCCTTCCGTCTTGCTACCGGTAAGCCGATTCAACAGGTAAAGACTGTTTCCGGCGAATTCGATGTTGATCCTAAAAAAAACGTAATCCTTGCCAGAGTTGAGTTCCTGGTTGTTGAACAGGTAGCTCACGCGTCCATCGGCAATGAACTGGTCCGAGTAACCGAGCCGGATGGAGGGGTCCTGTAAATCGTCCAGCTGCTTGTCGAAAGCAGGGTCAAGTTCTACGTTCAGGTAGTTGATTTCTGCAGGATAGAAATAAAAGCGGTTGTAGCGTGTGGTTTTTTGCGTGTAGTAATACGATAGGAGTACCAGTTGCCGGAAATATTCCGGACGGTTTTGCGTGTTGAATGCAGCTGTAATGGATGTGGTCGGATTACTGACGCGGTGTGGATCCCGTAAGCGGAACGGCCAGAGTGTACGGGGGAAGTTGATGCTGACTTCGGGGCCTATTTCGTACGCGTTGAAGATTCCTAGCTGACGTGTGCTTTGGTATGTGGTGTCGCCGAAGTTTTGTTGTATTTCAACACCTCCCTTGATTTTGATGTTGAGGGATTCGGCTCCACGGAAAACGTTTTTATTCCTGTATACCAGGTTTCCTGCAATGCCGAAGTTACCTCCGTTGTTGGTGGCTTCGCTTTCGATCTGATAGCCTTGCCTCAATTGCGGACTGAGGTTGATAAAGCAGCGCAGCAGCGTTCGTCCGCTGGAATCCGTCCCATTCAGGGGTTCAAGACGTATGTTTACAAATCGGAAAATGCCCAGATCACTGAGGCGCCTGTAGGTAAGTTGAACATCGTCCTGGTTGTAAATCTCGCCGGGATGGATAAAGATGTGGTCTGCCAGGTGTTGAGGATGGTACCTGTCCTCTACTTTCCCTGAGCAGACAAACAGGATGCCGCGTGCTTCAACGGTGTCTTTACGGGAAGTGTCCTGAAGGACCAGCGGGTCATAGTCAAGCTCAAGCAGGACTTCGCTGAATACAGAGGTTTTGTGTGTAGGAGGGGAGGTGTCGCGTTTCATCCCCTCACGGACAACCTCCACAGGTCTGGAAATGCCAAGTTCAATATCGACCAGTTCGCCAGGTAGATTGGAATCAACCTGAAAGCTGATGTACACCGGTGTGAATTGAAAATACCCAGCGTTTTTCAGCACATTGCTGAGCCGGTCCCGTTCTTTTTGGAGTTTGGTACTTGAGTAGGTCTGTCCGACATTGATTCCACGTTTCAGGCTGTCGGCACGAAGAATGGGATTCAGTGTGGTGTCACTGCTCAAATAGCGCACAGAACGGTATCGGTATTCGGGTCCGCTGCGAATGGAATAGCTCACACGTGCCTTCTTCTTCCGGTAAACCGTGGTGTCTTGAACCACAGCATCAAAGTGTCCGCTGTTGATCATGAACTGCAGGAGTTGCTCCCGCGAGGTTTCCGTCAGGCGTTTGTCCATCAATACAGGAGCCTCACCGACGGCTGTTTTAAGCCACTGTTTTGTTTTCGTGCTTTTTCCCCGGTCGGCCATGGAGTAAACCCCCAGGTGAAAGCGGAACAATCCCAGAATTTTCCGGTTGGGCTGTTGCTTGATAATTGGCTCGAGGCTTTCCCTGAATTCGGCCCGGTCGCACTTAATGGT
>JBJTJB010000091.1:0-1671 GCA_046095245.1 Bacteroidota bacterium
CACTGCTCCTGTTGGCACTGTCCAGGTATAACTGCTGGCGCCGTTCACTGTTGGGATGCTGTACTGAACCGTACTTCCGGTACATACACTGACAGGTCCACTGATGGGCCCGGAAACAACAGGACGACCCACAACCGTTACGCTTCGCGTAGCTCCACTTCCACACAGATTCATCGCTTTGACACTGATGCTGCCACTACTGTAGTTGCCATTGAAGTTAACCACGATAGAGGTGCCATCTGCAGGTCCAACCAAGCTTACACCGGCAGGAACAGTCCAGAGGTAGGAGGTGGCGCCATTCACAGCCGGAATGCTGTAGGACACACCACTCATACCGCACACGCCGTTGCGGAAACCGGTAATGAACCTGGGTGCTGATAGAACATTCAGACCAAGTGTTTTTGTACGTTGTGGACTCACACCACACTGATTGACACCCGAAACTGCCAAGAAACCGCCCGTGAATCCACTTTCAAACCGGACTGTAATGACGTTGCTACCCTGACCGCTCAGCAGTGTGACTCCCGTAGGCGGAGTCCACACATAGGAATCGGCGCGGGCAACACCGGCAATGGAATATGTAGCCTCTTCACCCGCACAAGCACGGGGTGGACCTGAGATGTATGGCGGTGTAACCGGTGCTGAAGCCTGAACACTGATCGCCATGCAACTGGAAGGAGAGACACAGGTATCTCCAAAGTTGGCCACTACGCAGATTGAGCCTTTCAATCCTGAGTGAATAACCGAATACGGCCATGAAACAGTAATGGTATTTGATCCCTGTCCTGAAATCAGGTTTGTACCTGGAGGCACCGACCAGGTATAACTGCTGGCTCCGGCTGCTGCTGGTACCGAATACACAATCGTTTGCCCATTCGGGTTGCAAATTGCAGGTGGACCAGTGATTGCGCCCAGGGTGCAGGTTGGTAAGCAGTTCTCATCGGTTTGGCCGTCACAATCATCGTCAATGCCGTTGTTACAACTCTCACTGGCGGTCGGATTTATGGAGGCATTTGAATCATTGCAATCACCCGCAACAACCGCATAACCGACTGGTGCAATAGAATCACACACGATAATTGTATCACTGTTGATACCAAAACCATCCCCATCCGCATCTGCATAGTATGTGAAGTTATCGGGCACCAGCAGTTGTCCTTCTTCAAAAACCAAAAGGTAATCGGCAGGTGCGATCAGGGTCATGCCGCCAGGTACAATACGGTAGGTGCCATCGGACGGATAGCCAGCAGGCACACCATTTCCGGAAGGCGTGAGCAAGCTGAAAGACAAGGGCTGATCAACCAGGTTGCTATCGGCATCGCTATAATGGTAGCCGGTTATATCGGCGACAAAATCCGGTAGTGAATCACAAGTAGCCTGTGTATCACGCGCACTGACCACCAAGGTATCGGGGAGGATCGTAAGATCACCGACTTCATAGCGCACATCATAATTCGGGGTGATGAATGCACCGGGAACGATAAAATGCTGACCGGCATTGTATCCGGTAATTAGATTAACTGAAAAGTACTCATCTAATGTGTCACCTATAGGTGCATTGACATCAGCCTCATCAATTACAAATACAATAGCCGATTCGCTTCCCGGCTCAGGTATAGTGCTTGAATTCACTAGCTGAGACCCATTAATAATCGCGCGACCATTGATAAT
>JBJTJB010000092.1:0-6246 GCA_046095245.1 Bacteroidota bacterium
AAAAAAGTTGTCGTAGTCCCAAGTGCATGTTTACAGCGATTTCAAGGCCTCTGTGATGGCATGGATGCGTGCTTCTGCATCGGCTTTTTTCTTCTGCTCGATGGCAATCACTTCCGGCTTGGCGTTTGAAACAAAGCGTTCGTTTCCGAGTTTGCCCATCACCGAGCGTAAAAAGCCTTGCGTATACTTCAATTCTTCCTCGAGCTTCACGCGTTCAGCCTGTTTATCGACCTGCATGGTCATTGGAATGAAGCATTCCAATTGTCCGGATAACAAGGCAAATGCATCGGCGGGTTTGGAGTCGACGATTGAAATGTCTTCACAATTCGCAAGCTTGGCAATCGCCGGTCCGAATCCTTTGATGGCAGCAGGAGATTTGTCCGAGCGAATGATGAGGCGCAAGGATTCTTTTGGGCTGATCGATTTCGACTGCCTGAATGCGCGTATGTCGGCAATCAGTTGTGATGCCGTGCTGAAACTGGCGAGTAGTTCGCTGTCATACCTTGCATGGTCGGGCCACTTCGAAACGATGATGTCATCCTCCCGCTCGCGTAACAAATGCCAAAGCTCTTCTGTAATGAAGGGCATGAAGGGATGCAGGATCGCCAGCAGTTTTTCAAAATAGTGTACGGTGACCTTCAGCGTTTCCGCATCGATGGGCTGCTGGTAGGCCGGTTTCACCAACTCAAGGTACCAGGCGCAGAAGTCATCCCAAACCAGTTTATAGGTCGCCATCAAGGCATCCGAAATCCGCAACTTCGCATAATGGTCGTTGATCTCTTCCAGGGCCTGCGAAAGTCTTGACTCAAACCACTGGATAGCCGATCGGTTGACTTCATGCATGGATGCCTGCTCGTCTACCGGCCAACCTTTGACCAGCCGGAAGGCATTCCAAATCTTATTGCTGAAATTGCGCCCTTGTTCACAAAGACCTTCGTCAAACAGCAGGTCGTTTCCTGCAGGCGAGGAGAGCAGCATGCCCACACGGACTCCGTCGGCACCATATTGTGCTATAAGATCCAGCGGGTCGGGTGAATTCCCCAGCGATTTGCTCATTTTCCGCCCGAGTTTGTCGCGCACGATTCCCGTCAGATACACATTCCGGAAGGGACGCTCTCCCCGGTATTCGTAACCGGCCATGATCATCCGTGCAATCCAGAAAAATAAAATTTCGGGAGCCGAAACCAGGTCGTTGGTCGGGTAGTAGTAGCGGATATCCGGATTTCCGGTATCCTTGAATCCATCAAAAACAGAAATAGGCCACAGCCACGAACTGAACCAGGTGTCGAGTACGTCGTCATCCTGCCGAATCGTTTGGAGCTCGACATCGGGGTTGATCGCCTTCAGCTGATTGAGCGCCTCTTCGGAGGTTTTGCACACAACCACATTCCCTTTGTTGTCGTACCAGGCCGGAATGCGTTGACCCCACCACAATTGGCGGCTTATACACCAGTCCTGCACATTTTCCATCCAATGCCGGTAGGTGTTCACGAATTTCTCGGGGTGCAATTTCACCTCGCCATTCAGTACGGCATCCAGCGCAGGCTTGGAAAACTCCTTCATGCGCACGAACCACTGCATACTCAGGCGGGGTTCAATCACCGCATCGGTCCGTTCGCTGTAACCGACTTTGTTGGTGTAGTCTTCTACTTTGACGATGTAACCCAGTGCATCCAGGTCTTTCACGATACGCTTCCTGACAACGAAGCGGTCTTCGCCAACGTAATGTCCTGCAGCTTCACTCATGGTTCCGTCTGCATTCAGCGTGTCAATCACCTCCAGTCCGTGTTTCGTGCCGAGGGTATAGTCGTTGATGTCGTGGGCGGGAGTCACCTTCAATGCCCCCGTTACGAATTCCATCAGGATGTAATCGTCAAAAATCACCGGTACCCTGCGGTTCACCATCGGGATAATGGCCTGCTTTCCCCGCAGGTGCGCGTAGCGGGGATCGTCGGGGTGCACACACACTGCAGTATCGCCCAGGATTGTTTCAGGACGCACGGTGGCGATGGTGATGGTCTCTCCGGCATCGAATTTTTTCTGGACTGCCGAGGTGTCCGTAGGATCAAACGATTCATCGGGTCCGACAAGAACATAGCGCACATAAACCAACTTCGACTGCACTTCCTTGTGGATCACTTCTTCATCACTGATGGCGGTAAGTCCGGCCGGATCCCAGTTCACCATACGCAGCCCGCGGTAGATATAGCCTTTGCGGTGCAGGTCGATGAACACGTCGATGACGGCTTCGCTTAGGTCATCTTCCATAGTGAAACGAGTGCGGTCCCAGTCGCAGGAAGCGCCAAGTTTTTTCAGCTGCTCGAGAATGATGCCACCGTATTTTTCTTTCCACTCCCAGGCATAGCGCAGAAATTCATCCCGGCTCAGATCTGCTTTGCGGATTCCTTTTTCACGCAACATCTGCACCACCTTGGCTTCGGTGGCAATCGAAGCGTGATCGGTTCCGGGTACCCAACAGGCATTCTTTCCCAGCATCCTCGCACGGCGGATCATGACATCCTGCAAGGTGTTGTT
Organism: Bacteroidota bacterium; assembly: GCA_046095245.1. Lineage (GTDB taxonomy): Bacteria > Bacteroidota > Bacteroidia > AKYH767-A > OLB10 > JAJTFW01. Next base: position 2,536 of record JBJTJB010000092.1, read on the forward strand.
GAGCATATGCCCCATGTGCAATACACCGGTCACATTGGGCGGAGGAATAACGATGGTGTAGGGTTCGCGTTCATCGGGAACGGAACGGAAATACCCCTTTTGTAGCCAGTGTGAATACCAGCGTTGTTCGGCTTGCGCAGGTTGGAAGGTCTTTGGAATCTCCATAATCGGTCGTACAACCCGTTCTTCCGGGTCGTGACCAAAGATAGCGAATCACCCTGCTCAGGGATGTCGGTTCCTACTCTGATATTCACGGTCGTTTGTTGCTTTTTCTGAGCCTTGCTTCGGCTTTGTGATGCCGCCGATTCCGGCATCCACCTGAACCGAATTCACTTACTTTTACAAGCTATGAAAATCAACCTCACCGGCCGGATCTTCATCGGCATGCTGGCCGGAATCCTGACCGGATTCATTGTTCGCGAAGTGTATCCCGAACCGTCCGCCTTCCAGGCTTTTGCGGATGGGGTTCAGATCCTGAGCGACATTTTTCTGCGCCTGATCAAAATGATCATTGCGCCACTCGTATTCAGTACGCTGGTTTAAGGAGTGGCCAAGGTGGGTGATTTCAAAGCCGTTGGCCGGATTGGTTTGAAAACCATTCTCTATTTCCAGTTCGCTACGATCCTGGCCCTTGCGCTCGGCTTGGTGCTGGTGAATCTGTTTGAGCCCGGTCATGTGATGCAATTGCCATTGCCGGCCGAAGAGGCCAGCAGCGGAGTAGCCAACAAGGTGCCGCAGCTGAAGGAGTTCATTACGCATGTGATTCCGAAAAGCGTGGTTGAAGCCATGGCGAACAATGAAATCCTGCCCATCGTGGTGTTCTCCCTGTTTTTCGGTGTTGCGGCCGCGTCCATGGGCGAAAAAGCCAAGGTTGTGGTGAATGCCATGGATGCGCTCGGCCATATCATGTTCAAGGTGACAAATTATGTCATGCAGTTCGCGCCCTTCGGAGTGTTCGGAGCCATTGCCGCTGTTGTTGCCAAGCAGGGACTCGGAATCATCGGGGGTTACCTCTACCTTATTTTGTGCTTTTATTCAGGCTTGCTGTTTTTCGGATTGGTCATTCTGGGACTGATCTGTGTTTCGTTGCGCATTCCGTTTTTGCGTCTGCTTCGTGAAATCAAGGAGCCGATCCTGCTCGCATTCTCTACAGCATCCAGCGAATCGGCTTTCCCAAAAACCGTTGAGGCCCTGGAGAAATACGGCTGCAGCAACCGCATCATCAGTTTCGTTCTTCCGCTGGGATATTCATTCAACCTCGACGGTTCGATCATGTATATGACCTTCGCCACGGTGTTCATTGCGCAGTCTTACGGAATCGAATTGACCTTGTCGCAGGAAATCACCATGATGCTGATGTTGCTGGTGACCAGCAAGGGGATGGCAGGTGTACCCAGGGCTTCGCTGGTCGTGATTGCCGGCATGCTCTCGGCCTTCCAGATTCCCGAAGCCGGTCTACTCTTGCTGCTCGGCATTGATCAGATCCTGGACATGGGTCGATCAGCCACCAACGTGATCGGCAACGCCGTAGCCACCGCAGTGGTGAGTAAGTGGGAAGGGGAATTGAAGACGTCTGAGTCCTAACGCCTTTTCAGGCTGTTATTTTTTCCGACAACCGGACGCATTCCATCCGAATCGAGCAGGATCAACAAGGTGTCGCCGCTGGTTTGAAATCCGAGGCCGGTTGATCCCCCATTCGGTTTCAGGCTCAGCATGGTCATTATTCCATCCTGCATGAGCGCGCGGGTAAAAGCTCCGTTTTCTTCCGTTGTACGGCTCTTGCCTTTCGTAACCAGGTATTCCTGTTTCAAGCGATAGGTCAGGCTGTCTTCGTGTATCCTCAGGGTGGTCAGCACTCCCGGACAATCTGCACAGGGCAAAATACCCTCGTAGAACTTAACGGCATTTGCAGCATTCAGTTGCTCAAAGAAATCCGTGTCAACGGTATCCACAGTCACCTCGCCCTCGTTTTCGCGCGAGTTACAGGACGTGCCCGTGGCAGCGATGAACAAGCCAATCGGCAATGCAACAGCCAGACTACCGGTCAGTTTCAGAAAACGGTTCATGGGTGGTAAATATACACAATAATCCGCGACCTATTTTTTCTTGAACAACCCGTTGAGGGCATCCTTTGCCTGCTTTTCGGCTTCTTTTTTCAGCCGTTCTTTTTCCAATCGCGCTTTCTCCTCCGCTTCTTTTTTCAGTTTATCCGCTTCTTTTTTAGCGCGGTCCTCCGCCTCCTTCTTCAGTTTATCCGCTTCTGCTTTGGCCTGATCCTCCAATGCTTTTTTCTGCTGCTCGATCAGCGCTTTCGCATCGTCTTTGAGTTTATTCGTAGCGGCAGAGGCCAGGCTTTTCAAATCGGTCTTAATGACCGGGTCGCTCACAGTGCCACCGATACCCACCTGCAGGGGAATTGACTTTCCGAGGCTCAGGTTCGCACCGCTTGCATTGGCTTTGTTCAGCAGGGAAGTGATGGCCTGGTTGGTGCCGCCCGGCAGACCGGAACTTGGCAATTCCATCAATACCGTGTAATCGATACGCTGGTCGAATGAACTTGAACCAGAAACCGTGCATGGGATTCCGCCGAGATTCACCTTGAAGGGCTCGGTGCTGATTTTTCCATCACTGAAGCTGAAACTGATGTTGACATCACTGACCGGCAGGGCCTTGAACTGTTCGAGTTTTGTGGCTTCGGCCACTTTGACCAGCGGCTTGAAATTGCGGATGGTAACACCTTTGGTGCTGAGTTTTCCGTAGCCGCTCATCGTATTCAAATCGGGCGACATGTGTTCATCCAGCACGGATGTGTAGTTCATGGTTGCACTATAACGTCCACTGGCCTGTTTCATGATGGCGGCCATTTTTCCCGTGCTCGGAAACGTATTCACGGTTTGGGTGATGTCCGCATCGCTTACGGCTATACTGAAATCCATATTCGCCTTCCGGGGTGATATCGTGGCGTAGCTTCCGTTAAGGCGGAGGTGGCCGCCAATTAGGTCGCAATCCATATCGCGGAGTTGGATGCTTTGCTTGGCAACCTGCAGGCTGCCTTGCAGTGCCGATGCTTTGATATCGCCCATCTTTAAGAGACCGATCCGTGCATTGACGGTGAAATCAATCCAGTCGGGAACCTCGATCAGACTCATCGCTGAGGTGTCCGTTGTACTGCTGCTGTCGGCCGATGTCATGCCCAGTGCGTCCAGGTCGATTTGCGGACTACTTACACTCAATTGTCCGATCAGGGTTGTGTCATTGATCAAGTGCTGGATGAGGTTGTCCAGGTGTCCGTTTGCACTAAGGCTGTTCACACCCTTTCTGAAGCTGAAGGCATCGAGCGATACGCGCTGCGGGTTGAAACTCAGTTTACAGACTGCAATTTCTGTCGGTACCGGATCGGCGGCTGTCGAATACCGGATTTGATTCAGTTCAAGTGCACCGGAGGCAGCGAATGAATCGTATTGTTTGTTGTTGAGTGCTGAAACTCTACCCTTGAACTGCAGGTTGCTGCTGAGTCTTCCGCTGATGGAGGTCCCTTTCTCGAGTGGTACCAACGAACGGATGTTGTCCAGATTCACAGCCCCTTTGATTTCACCATCGACGGCAGCGTCACTGACCGGCGTCCGCACCGACAATCGGGCATCGAAGGGCTCGGCTCCCAGTTCGACATGGAATTTTTTCAGGTCAATTCGCGTATGGTCCGGAACACCG
>JBJTJB010000093.1:0-3725 GCA_046095245.1 Bacteroidota bacterium
CATGCTGGAAGCTGCAGCCGATCGCCTGTGAGCTGTCTGAACCGTATTCCATAGCACGAAAACAAAGTACTACCGATACACCATGCCTAAAAACCTCCGCCTCACCCTCGTACAATCGAATCTTACGTGGGAAGACCCCATCGCCAATTACCGCAGGCTTTCGCGCATGCTTTCATCCCTGGAACGCGGGTCGACCGATCTGGTGGTATTACCTGAACTGTTTCCGACAGGTTTCAGCATGGATGCAAAGCGCCTCGCTGAAGTCCCTGAGGGGCCATCCATGCAATGGATGCTCGAAATGGCCATCGGCCTGCGCGCTCCGGTTTGCGGTTCTGTGATTATCCGCGAGGGAAAGCAGTTTTTCAATCGCTTCATCTGGATGGAACCCGACGGGCGCTATGAGCAGTACGACAAACGTCACCTGTTTCGCATGGCAGGCGAAGACAAGACATACACTTCCGGAAAAGACGGCATCGTGATCGAACACAAGGGTTGGTCCATTTGTCCGATTATCTGCTACGATTTGCGATTCCCGGTCTGGAGCAGGAACCGGTTGCTGCGTGAGGGCGGAAAGCAACGCGCCGACTACGACCTGCTACTCGCTGTGGCGAACTGGCCATCGGCCAGAAGTTTTGCCTGGAAACAACTGTTGATTGCCCGGGCCATTGAAAACCAAAGTTATGTCGCCGGAGTGAATCGCGTAGGGACAGATGGAAAGGACATTCGATACGATGGTGATAGTGTGGCATTGGATGCCATGGGATCAACAATCGGTTCGCTGCGAAAAGGACAAAATGGTTTAATCAATGTGACGCTGGATTGGAAACACCTTAGCGAGGTGCGCAAAAAACTTCCCTTCCTGCAGGATGGAGATGCCTTCAGCGTTGGGTGATACGTTTACCGCAAACCGTACTCGGCCAGAAGCCACGATAAAGCACACATCCCCGCAGCTCCAAGTTCGAGTTCGCGCTTGTTCACCTGATCGAACGTATCGGTCTCTGCATGGTGATGATTAAAATAGCGCTGTGAATCAGGATTCAATCCGATCAACAAGGTACCCTGATCCTCGAGGTGGTTGATATCTGCTCCGCCATAACCCGGCTTCCAGGCATTCATCAAATATGGCTGAAAGAGGTCACGCATGGTGAGTGCCCCTGCAACCCTTGCCGAATCCCCTTTAAAACTGAATCCGCGCGGAGTGAAACCGCCGGCATCGCTTTCAATTGCAGCCAGCGGGCGCTGCCCGCTCGACTTCACCCATTCGGCATAACGCTTTCCTCCTCGGCCACCATTTTCCTCGTTCATGAAGGCAACGAACCGGATTGTGCGTTTTGGTCTGATTCCAAGTGCCTTGATGGTACGGAGTACTTCCATCGACTGAACGATTCCAGCCCCATCATCGTGCGCTCCGTCACCCGTATCCCATGCATCCAGATGTCCGCCCACAACGACAACTTCATCAGGGTACTCGCTGCCCCGGATTTCTGCAATCACGTTGTGTGAAAGAGCATCGGGCAAGGTCGAGCAGGTCTGCTTGAAGTTCACTTGCAGGTCCGGATCCATCTTCAGGCTTTTACTCAGGGTTTCGGCACCGCGGGTACTGATTGCACAGGCCGGTATTTTCGGAATGCTATCATCATACCCCATGGCGCCTGTATGGGGATAATCATCCATGGCCAGGGTCATAGAACGTACAATGACTCCCACCGCTCCGAGTTTCCCTGCACGCATGGCTGTGCCCCAGCGATAGCGGCCTGCCTCACCGTAGGCATCAAACGTATTGATGAACTCGGATTTCATCGGATGGTTCATAAACACAATACGCCCTGCAACGCGCTCGCGACCGAGTTTTTCAAGTTCATCCCAATCGTGCACCTCAACAACTCCGGCACTTAACCCTTCCGCAGGCGTGGGTACGCTACCTCCCAATGCACATATACGGACATCGGTTTTCTTTCCTTGCGAGAGGATTGACGCGCTCTCCTTGCCTCCGCGGACCCAATGAGGAACCATTACCTCTTGTTTCCATACCGAGTCGACACCGAGTTGTTTCATTTGAATATACACGTATTCGACAGCGCGTGCTGCTTCGGGTGAACCACTCAGTCGGCCTCCAATGGTATTGGCCAGGTAATCGAGCCAACCGTAACAACGTCCATTGCGGAGAATTTCATCGAATAGTCCGCGAATGCGTGTTGAATCCTGGTTTTGGGCCTGCACAGGACGACCCGACAACAGAAAACCAATCAGAATTAGGAAGGAAAACGACTTGGACGGCAGGAATTGATTTAGGTGCATAGTCAAAAATACACCATCCGGATGAACCCCCTTGAAACTAGCGATTCACGAAGATGTTCAATCGCACCGCCTCCCGTCTGTCATCACCGGAAGTCTCGTGGTTTACTATGCGTACGCGACCCGGATCAAGTCCCTTGCTCACAAGAATCTGCCGAACGATCACCGCGCGTTCTGCGTTGAGCTGTCCGCTGGATGAAACCCCACTGAGTTCGATGCTAAGTCCGGGATTATCGAGTACACGATCCAAGGCCGGTTCAATGATGTCGAGCTTGCTCAAACCATGCACTCGGAGGCTGCCAGCGTTGAAGGGTACCAGGATGGATTCATCCAGGTGTTGTGTATGATGAAGCGGCTGGCTTTCATCCAGTTCAAGAGGCTGAGTAACTGATGTGTTCATGACGGCAATGGAAACCGGTTCGGGTTGAATCACCTGTGCAGGAGGTAAGTCGAACTCCATTCGGACCGGTATCTGTTCCATTTCCTCTTGATCCCTCAAAACAAGGATATCAATCATGTTCAGGTTCTGGATCACCGACTTCATTGGTTCCGGATCAATCACAGATGCATCAACGGAGTTGGGAGGCAACAAGGACATAGGATGAAGCAATTCACCGTCATTGTGCTGAACCGGCAGCGTCCAGGGTGCTACCGGAGTAGTGTTTGATCCGGGCTCAGCATGGATTTGTGATTCCGTTTGCACAGGATCGCCCGCACCGAAATGCCGCATAGCCAATGGAATCATTTCAAATCCTTCTCGGAGGCTCTCCTCTGCGCGTACAGGACTGACTAAAGTCGATGACTTGTTCGGGTTCTCTGTTGACTCTTCCAAATGTGAAATAGGCAGTGCTGCTACAATAGCCACACTTCTGCCTTCGGGGGTGGGCTCTGCTGAAGTGTGTATTTGTGGGGCAGGGCGGAGAATCATGGCCTGAAGTTCTTCGTCCGTTCGACTATTGTGCGGAAGCTGCGTAAACGGAGCTACGGGACTTGTTACCGGAACAGGATCAACTGGCGCTATTGTTGTATTTTGTGTTAACATGGGAACCGCCTTGGTCTCATCCTGAGGTACAACTGCAGTTTTTGCCTCCTGCACAGGTGGTTGCTCCTGACTTGTCAGCATGCGTTTCACCGGACGGGGCTTGGCGGCTGGGCGATAGCTCAACACCACCTCAACCGATCCGGGGCCTCCCTGGATTCCGGATGTATTGATATCGTAGCTGAGTCCAAGCCCATACCGGTTCCAACGAACCAGTGCAGCAAGTGCAATGGCATCCTGTGCACGATACACGATTGATCCACCGAATCCTGTTCCATTTGAAAACAACCACTCCGGACTTACACTGAATTGCCAGGTTCTTGAACCTCCCTGCCGCATGTGCAGGATAGAGGTACGAACCATGAACGATTCGGTCCAGGCGATTCCTGTA